>NZ_LZJG01000186.1:0-2131 GCF_001667785.1 Mycobacterium sp. E3247
AGGCTTTCATCGTCCTCGTTGCGTCCCAGCATCCCGGTGTTCACCGCGTTCGGGCACAGGCAGGTGACCTGGATGCCTCGGTGGGCATAGTTCAGGGCCAGCCATTCGGCGAACCCGAGGGCTCCGTGTTTACTCAGGGTATAGCCCATGAAGGATGGTCCGGTGATCAATGCCGCAGACGAGATGGTTTGAATGAGCCAGCCTTCGCCACGTTCCAACATGCCGGGAAGCACTTCCTGCGCAGCCCAGACGTGGGCGAGCAGGTTTACGTCGACGATTCGACGGATTTCCTCGGGCGACTCGGTCAGCCCGTCTCCGGTGTCGCTGAATCCTGCATTCGAGCAAAACACGGCGACCGGCCCGAAGATGTCTTCGGCACGGGCGACAAGGGCGGTGATGGAGTCAGGGGAGCCGACGTCGCTGCGCACGGCGATGCCTCCGACGCGGGTGGCGATCTTCTGCGCGCGTTCGCCGTTGAGGTCGGCGACGACGACCCTTGCGCCCCGCGCGGCGAGTTCTTCTGCTAGCGCTCGCCCGATTCCGTGACCGCCGCCGGTCACCACCGCACACCGTCCGTCTAATTGCATGGCTGTTGCTTCCTCAGAGATGCCCGCCGTCGACAGCGAGTACTTGTCCGGTGGTGAACGTGGCCGCATCGGAGGCGAGGTACAGTACTGCGCCCGAGATTTCGTCTGGCTGACCGACTCGGCCGAGTAGCGCGGTGCTGGCCGCGAAGTCGCGTTCGGTCTGCGGCCATGCCTTCATGACGTCGGTGTCGACGGCGCCAGGCATGACCGCGTTGACCCGTACTTTGGGTGCGAAGGCCCGGGCGAACGACTTGGTGAGATTGTTGAGGCCCGCCTTGGCGGCGGCGTACACGATGGCGTGCGAGGCCCCCATGTGTGCGGAGATAGTGCTGATGTTGACCACGGTGCCGCCGCCGTCCGCCGCCATCCGGGTGCCGATGGCGGCGGTCAGTCGGAACGGTCCCTTCAGGTTCAGCGCAATGGTCTTGTCGAAGAGCTCTTCGCTGATCGCATCGACACTGTCGTAACGCACTGACGATCCCGCGTTATTGACCAATATGTCGATGCGCCCAACGGCCGCGTAGGCTTCGTCAACCAGGCGGTCACATTCGGCCCATCGGTTGACGTTGGCGGGCAACGAGAATGCGCGCCGACCAGTGGCGGCGATCTCGGCTGAGGTCTTTTCGCATGCCTCAGAATTGCGGCTGACTACCACGATGTCCGCCCCCGACGATGCCAGCTGCGCGCAGATCGCCCGGCCGATGCCGCGGGTGGCGCCGGTGACAAGTGCAGTGCGTCCGGTCAGATCGAAGAGATTGGTCACTGGTTGTCTCCTCCTCCGTCGAACTTGCCGATTCCCTGCTCGAGCAGGGACAGTGCCGCCCGGATTCGCTCGGCCGGGTCGCCCCGCCCGCCGCCTTGGACCCAAGCGCCGAACTCTGCGGCGGCGACGGCGTTCATCGCCGTTACGGCGATGCGCGCGTGCATCGTTGACTCCTTGTGTCCCTTGGGGAAACGTCCCGCCACCAGCGCGACGAGCTCGTCGTCGTTGACCAGGCGCTGGCCGCGGCTGCGGGCATTCAACTCCGGTGCCTGGGCAAGAATGCGGCCCAGTTGCACGACGCGTAGACGGTCTGCTGGTTCGACGTGGGAGGTGGCCAAAAAGGCTTGCCGTAGCGCGGTGACCGGACCCTCGTCGGCCGGGCGCGAAGCCAGCGCGTGGATCAGTCGCTCCCACACATGACGTTCGTAGTCCAGCAGTACTTCGTCCTTGGATGCGAAGTACCGAAAGAAGGTCCGTTCGGAGATTCCAGCGGCGGCGCTGATGTCGCCTACAGTAACCGTGTCAAAACCGCGCTCAGCGAACAACGCGATAGCGGTACGGCCGATGTCGGCGCGTAGCAGGCGCCGTCGCCGATCGGTCAGCGGTTCGGTCATAGCCGTTGCCCGCGCGCAAATTCCGCTGCGCCATGAAGCAATCGAATCACTCGCGGGCCCATGTCTGTGCGGTCGGCATCGACGCCGGATTTGACCTGCCGGGCGTGCGAGCCTTCGAGGATGATGGCGAGTTTGAACAGTGCCAGCGCCTCGTAGTAGGGCAGCGC
>NZ_LZJG01000187.1:0-8138 GCF_001667785.1 Mycobacterium sp. E3247
GGTGGGCTGGCGGACCGGGGCGGCCGCGGGTGGTTCGGGCCGTGCCGGCGCGAAGGGGTGCTGGCTCGTGCCGCCACGCTGCAGCGCCGCCGAGCGGTGCTGCGCCGAGTTGCGCGGCGCCGGGACCCGAAAGTCCGGCAGCCCAAGCTCTTCGGTGATCGCGTCGAGTTCGGCGCCCATTTCGATCGCGTCGGCGTACCGGTCGGCGGGGTCGCGCGCGGTCGCGCGCTCCACGAACTCGTCGAACTGCGGGGGCACACCGTCGATCTGGGCGCTGGGCGGCGGCACGTCGGTGTCCAGTCGCTGGTAGGCGATCGACAGCGGCGAGTCGCCGGTGAACGGTGTTCGGCCGGTGAGCAACTCGTAGGTGAGGATCCCGGTGGAGTACACGTCGCCGCGGGGACTGGCGTCGCCGTGGCGCACCTGCTCGGGTGAGAGGTAGGCCGCGGTCCCCAAAATGACGCTGGTGGAGGTGATTCCAGCGGCCGCAACGGCGCGGACCAAGCCGAAATCGGCGATCTTCACGTCGCCGTCGTCGGAGATCAGCACGTTCTCCGGCTTGACGTCGCGATGGACCAGACCGGCCCGGTGCGCCGCCGCGAGGCCACCCAGCACCGGGCGCAGCACCGCGGCCGCGGCATAGGGCGGCATCGGCCCGCGCTCGGCCAGCAGCTCGCGCAGCGTCCCGCCCTCGATCAGCTCCATCACCAGGAAGGGGTGGCGGGCGTCCAAACCCTGGTCGTAGACCGCGACCAGGCCCGGGTCCTTGAGCCTGGCGACCGCGCGGGCCTCGCGCTGAAACCGGGTCAAGAACTGGTCGTCGCCCGCGTAGCGGGAATCCATCACCTTCACCGCCACCGGCCGGTCGAGCCGGGTGTCCAGACCGCGGTACACCGTCGACGTTCCGCCGCTGGCGATCCTGGACTGCACCAGGTATCGGCCATCCAGCAACGCGCCCTCCAAGGGGTCTCCCGTCGCGGTGTCGATCCGGCGGCGATGCGGGCCGGGGCGTCCCGGGGCAGCGCCGGGCGGTTCAGCTTCGGCCACGGGGCCATCGTAGGTGCGGCCCCCGATTGGCCGGAAAACGCCGGTTCGATCCGCGTGGCAAGGCCTACACTGGCGCCGTGAGCAGCATTCCTGCCGGCGACGACGTTTTGGATCCCGACGAGCCAACCTACGACCTGCCGCGGGTGGCCGAATTGCTCAGGATTTCGGTCAGCAAGGTCCAGCAGCAACTCCGCGAGGGTCACCTGGTCGCGGTGAAGCGGGACGGCGGCGTGGTGGTGCCGCAGGTGTTCTTCACCAAGTCCGGTGAGGTGGTCAAGAGCCTGCCAGGACTGTTGACGATCCTGCACGACGGCGGCTACCACGAAACCGAGATCGTGCGGTGGCTGTTCACCCCCGACCCGTCGTTGACCATCACCCACGACGGCAGCCGGGATGCCATCAGCAACGCCCGCCCCGTCGACGCGCTACACGCGCACCAGGCCCGCGAAGTGGTGCGCCGGGCGCAGGCCATGGCTTACTGAGCGGTGACTTCGTCTTCGCGGGCCTGATCGGACCGGTTGTCGGTCCGATGGTCGGGGGCACGGTAGAGGGTGTACCAGGCGACCAGCGCGCAGGCGGTGGCCAGCGAGACGTGCAGCCATGAGTACATCCCGTGCGAGCCGTCGGGTTTGAAGATCACCATCACCCACGTGGACAGGCCGGCGATGATCGCGATCGCCCGTCGTGACTGCGCGAGCGGGGCCGCCACCGCCAGCGGCCAGGAGTAATACCACGGCAACGCCGCGGGGACGAACAGCACCACGACCAGCATCGAGACCGCGATGCCGGTCAGCGCGGCCCGGTCGTCGCGCCGGAACCGCCACCACAACAGCGGCAGCGACACCGCGATGGTCGCGATGCCGACGAGCCGGGTGATCCGCAGCAGCGGGTAGAAGTGCACCGCGAAAACCCCGCTGAACACGGCGTGGATGAGGTTGGCGGCCGCGGTCGGCACCGTGAGCCAGTTGATGATCTTCACCGACCCGGCCAGCGCCGTCAGCCATCCCAGGCCCACGTGTGCCACGGCCGACAGGATCCCGAACACGACGGCGAAGATCAGCAGCGACATCGCCGTGGCCGCCACGAACGCCCAGGCCGGCCGGTACCCGCGGCGGTCACGCAGATGCCGCGTCCACACCCAGACCATGAACGGCAGGGCGATGCCGGCGGTCGCCTTGACCGCGATCGCCACGGTGATCAACGAAGTGCCCAGGACGTGGCGGCCGGCGAAACTCAGCGCGATGCCGGCGGCCATCAGCCCCACCATGAGCATCTCGTTGTGCACCCCGCCCATCAGATGGATGAGCACCAGCGGGTTGAGAACGCAGACCCACAACGCCGTCGGGCCGTCGGTGCCGAGGTGGCGGGTCAATCGTGGGGTGGCCCAGATCAGCAGCGCCAGTCCCGGAAGCATGCACAGCCGTAGCAGCGCCGTCCCGGCCACCACGTTGTTGCCGACGGCCATGGTGACGAACTTCGCCACCAAGATGAACGCCGGGCCATAGGGGGCGGTGGTGATCGTCCAGATGGGACTGACGTTGTCCAGCAGGCTGTTCGGGTTGGCGACCGGGCCGACCGCATAGGGATCGAGGCCGTCGCGTAGCAGCGCGCCCTGGGCCAGGTAGGAATACGTGTCCCGGCTGAAGACGGGCACCGACAGCAGCAACGGCGCCAGCCAGAAGCCGGTGGTGGCCTTCATCGTGAACTCGGTCATCTCGCCGGCCAGTACGCGCCGGCCCAGCCCCAGCCAGGCGATCAGCATGAGGCCGACACCCGTCCACAAGACCACGGACGACAGCACCAGGCCATGGCCGAATCGCAGCCACGACATGTGGATCGACTCCAAGAGCGGGTCGTGTTGCCGGATGCTGCCCGCCCCCAGGCCGCCCACGGTGATCAGTAACGAACCGAGCATGCCGAGCTTCGCCGGCGCGGACTGCTCGCCGGTGGCGAACGCGCGCAGGCGCGAAAACCGCCCGCCGCCAGCCGGTTCCGTTCCCGGGATGTCGGACGGCGGGATGTGCGTCGGGGTCGTCATCGGCTCAGGCGGACCGGTCGGTGGCCATGCGGGCCAACTCGGAAAGCCCCGTCTTGGCCGCCGGGTCGATGGGCGCGGCCGCCAACACGTCCAGCGCCCGCCGGGTCAACTCGGCGATGCGCCGTTCGGCTGCGGCCAGGGCCCCCACGGACTCGATGACCGCCCGCAGCCGGTCCACCTCCGCGTCGGTCAGCTGCGCCCCGATCGAGTCGCGTAACAGCTTGGCGCCCAACGGATCTGACTTGTCCGCCAGCTCCAGCGCCTCGGCCAGCAGCACGGTGCGCTTGCCCGACCGCAGGTCGTCACCCGACGGCTTGCCGGTCACGTCCGGGTCCCCGAACACCCCCAGTACGTCGTCGCGCAGCTGGAACGCCACCCCGAGGTCCGTCCCGAACCGGCCGAACACGTCCTGCACGTCGGGTCGGTCGGCGGCGGCGGCCGCCCCCAATTGCAGCGGTCGCGACACCGTGTAACAGGCGGTCTTGTAGGTGTCGACGTTCATCGCCGACGCGATCGATTCGTCGGCGCTGGCTTCGGCCACGATGTCCAGGTATTGACCGCCCAGCACCTCGGTGCGGATTGCGGCCCACACCCGCTGGACGCGCCGCGCGGCCTCGGGGGTCAGGTCAGCGCGAAAGACGATGTCGTCGGCCCAGGACAGCGCGAGGTCACCGAGCAGGATGGCGGCCGAGATGCCGAATCGCTCCGGTGAGCCTCGCCACCGCCGGTCGCGGTGCAGCTCGGCGAACTTGACGTGAGCCGTCGGCCGGCCGCGGCGGGTGGACGAGTCGTCGATCACATCGTCGTGCACCAGCGCGCAGGCGTGCAGCAACTCCAGCGCGGAAAACAGCAGCAGCACTTCGGAAGTGGGCTCTTCGGTCGCTACGGCGCGCCAGCCCCAGTAGGCGAAGGCGGGCCGCAGCCGTTTGCCCCCATTGAGCGTGAAATCCTCGAGGGCGGCGACCAATACCTCGTAGTCGCCGCCGATGTGGGCGGTGTCGGCGCGCCGGTCGTGCAGGTACCGCCGCAGTCGATCGGTGATCGCGCCGGTCAACTCGACGGTTGCCGCTGCTGCTGGGGCTTTCGGGCTCAGCGCGGCGCCCCTTTCCCTCGACGTGGCTCCGGTGTATGGCAGGCCCGACCAGTGTATTCGGCGCAGCGCCGGAGGTCGTTGCCACACGGGGAGGGCGGGCGGCAGCGGTTGCTTCGACTGCCTTACTATTCCGCCGCAAGGGGGGCGGCACCCCCACGCCTATGCTGGCGGGGGTGTCGGGGCCGCCCGCTGTTGCGGCCGGGAGACGCCCCAAACATTCGTCGGATGGAGAGAAGGCGCGTGACACTCAACACCATTGCGCTCGAGCTGGTGCCACCCAACGCCGATGAAGGCCGGGAGCGGGCGCTCGAAGACGCGCGAAAGGTGGTGCAGTTCTCGGCGGAATACGGTCTTGTCGGCCGGCTCCGGCACGTGATGATTCCGGGCATCATCGCCGAGGACGACGACCGTCCCATTGCGATGAAACCCAAGCTGGACGTCCTGGACTTCTGGTCGATCGTCAAGCCCGAGCTGGCGGGAATGCACGGGCTGTGCACCCAGGTCACCGCCTTCTCGGACGAGCCGACGTTGCGCAAGCGGCTCACCGATCTGCGCGAGGCCGGGATGGAGGGCGTGGTCTTCGTCGGCGTGCCGCGCACCATGAACGACGGCGAGGGGTCCGGCGTCGCGCCGACCGACGCGCTGTCGATCTATCGCGAGTTGGTGCCCAACCGCGGCGTGATCCTGATCCCCACCCGTGAGGGGGAACACGGCCGGTTCAACTTCAAATGCGACCAGGGCGCCACCTACGGTATGACCCAGCTGTTGTACTCCGACGCGATCGTGGGGTTCCTGCGCGAGTTCGCCGAGAGCACCGACCACCGGCCGGAGATCCTGCTGTCGTTCGGCTTCGTCCCGCAGATGGAAAGCCGGGTCGGCCTGATCAACTGGCTGATTCAGGACCCGGGTAACGCGGCGGTGGCCGCCGAGCAGGAGTTCGTCAGGCGATTGGCCGGCAGCGAACCGCCGCAGAAGCGTCGGCTCATGGTCGACCTGTACAAAAGCGTGATCGACGGGGTCGCCGAGCTGGGCTTCCCGCTGAGCATCCACCTCGAGGCGACCTACGGGGTGTCGGCGCCCGCTTTCCAGACGTTCGCGGAGATGCTGGCGTACTGGTCACCCGCGCAGCAGGGCTAGCTGGGCGGCTGGTCGCGGGGGGCGGTCACCCGCGGCGAGCGGTCGCGGTTCATCCAGGCCAGCAGCGCGACGACGCCGGCGGCGGCAAAGGACGCGATGCCCAACCACACGCCCGCCCCGGTGAAGGAGCGGGTGTTCGGGTCGGTGTAGCGGGCCTGGGCGGTCATGGTGCTCACGACGCCGGGTTTGAGCTTCCAGGACACCACCGTGGACTCGACCCGGTCGCCGTTGGTGGAAGTCACCACGCCGGGAAAGGCGACGGTCAGCTCGACGTCGGCTTCGGAATCGGTGAGCGACGTGAGGTCGGCGCGGCCCTCGAGGATCACCAGGTTGCCGTTGCGGCGCAGCGACAGGTTGACGCCCTGCGCGTCGGAGTTCAGGTTGGCCAGCTGCGGCAGCTCGGCAAAGGTCAGATCGGAGAACACCGCCTGTGACCCCACGTAGCCGTCGCTGTCGTAGTTCGACACCGCCACCTTCTGGCTGAACGGCAGGTTGTTGCTGTCCAGCTGAGGGCCGGTGTCCTTGGGCGTCTTGGGTTTAGCGGCGGCGACGATCTCGCCGGACACCAGATCGTCGGGCGAAATGGTGAGCGACGCCCTGACCCGCAGGCACCCCGTGGCCAGCGGCACCAGCATGAGCAGCATCGCGATGGCTACCAGGCGGCGCCGCCGCGCGGTGAATCCTCGGGGCCGGGACGGGGCAGGGCTGGCGCGCACCAGGTCATCGTGCCAGATCCGGCCTGCCGCTTCGGCGGGTCTGCCCGGACGCGCCTGGCGGCCGGCGGTCACAGCGGTAGCTTGCGGCCCAGGATCGCGAAGGCCCGCGGGTCACCCGCGAAGTGATAGCGGCGGATCACGTCGGTGAACCCCAGCCGCCGGTACAGCCGCCAGGCTCGGTTGAGCTCACCGTTGGTCTCCGGCGTGGACAGCAGGACGTTCTCTTCGGCCCGGCCGGCGAGGAGCCGCCGGGCCAGCGCCTCACCCAGGCCACGGCCCTGCGCGCGCGGATGGATGTGCAGCTCGGTCAACTCGAAGTAGCTGTTCATCAGGCCGGCGATCTCCTGCGGCGGCAGGCCACCGCGTTGCAGGCCGAGGATGACCTGCTGCTGCCACCACTGGCCGGGCGCCCCCGGGTAGCCGTAGGCGACGCCGAGCAGCGGCGCGTTACTCAGCTCGGTGGCGGGCGGGAGCGGTGCGTCCGCGCCGCCGGCCGGCTCGGCCGCTTCGGTCTCCACCACACCCACGCCGCGCCAGCCGCGACGGCGGATGTGCTCGAGCCACATCGCGGCCCGCTGGTTTTCGGTGCCCCGCGGGTAGCGCATCGCGTCGACGTACACCTTGAGGGCGTCGCCGAGACGGCGCTCCATGTCGGTGGGCGGGAGATCGATGAGGAATATCGCCAACTCGCGGTGTCCTCCTCGTCCTGCGCCCGTTCGTCCGGCCCGCTTCGCCACCGCCATTATCGGCCCCGGGGGAGGCCGATTGGCGAGCGGTTGCGGCATCGAAGCGGCGAACCACCGCGGGCGGGGAAGCCGGTTGTAGCGCACGGCCGTTCCGGCTCGGATGGGCCCCCGGCCGCGGCCGGGATAGAATCGCGACCGAACCAGTGGTATGGCGCAGATTGACCTCGTATCATTTCAATTAGTTGCCCGCGCAACGGGCATCCGCGTGCTATCGATAGTTACGCGCCAGACTGTCGGCAAGGAGGGACGAATGCCACTCTCCGATCATGAGCAGCGGATGCTCGATCAGATCGAGAGCGCTCTCTACGCCGAAGATCCCAAATTCGCGTCGAGTGTCCGCGGCGGAGGGTTCCGTGCACCCACCGCGCGCCGCCGCCTGCAGGGCGCGGCGTTGTTCGTTATCGGCCTGGCAATGCTGGTCTCCGGCGTGGCCTTCAAGGCCACCATGATCGGAAACTTCCCGATTCTCAGTGTCTTCGGATTCATCGTGATGTTCGGTGGCGTGGTGTTCGCCATCACCGGTCCCCGGTTGTCCGGCCGGCCCGACCACCCCGGCTCGGCGCCCGGGTCGTTGCGCCAGCGCCGCACCAAGGGTGGCGGAGGTTCTTTCACCAGTCGCATGGAAGACCGCTTCCGGCGTCGCTTCGACGACTAACGGCATCGCCGACGCATCGGGGTAGCCATCGGCTACCCCGTTTTCATGTCCGTACCGGCCCGGTGCCGCCATCGTCGCAGCCAGATACCGACCGGCCCGCCATCGCCGAACCGTCGATGCCGTTTCGACGCCGAACCGAGCCTTAACCGAGCTTTGGGGCAGAGGCCACGTTGCACGGGCATGCGCCTCAGATGATGTCGCCGAGTGCTTCATCGCTGGCCGCGGAGAAGTTCTCTTCGTGGGTCTGCTGGTAGTCCTGCCATGCTTGCGCATCCCAGATCTCCAGGTAGTCGACCGCTCCGATCACCACGCAATCCTTGGAGAGGTTCGCGTAGCGGCGGTGATCGGCCGACAACGTGATGCGTCCCTGCGCGTCGGGATGCTGCTCGTCCGTGCCGGCGGCGAGGTTGCGCAGGAATGCACGGGCGTCGGGGTTGCTGCGCGACGCCTTGCTCGCCCGGCGCGCGAGCTGCTCGAATTCACCCCGCGGATAGACGGCGAGGCTGTGGTCTTGGCTCTTGGTGACCATCAACCCCCCTGCCAGCGCATCGCGGAACTTGGCGGGCAACGTGAGCCGCCCCTTGTCGTCGAGTTTGGGCGTGTAGGTGCCGAGAAACACCAGCTCACCTCCCCGCTCGGGGTCACCGACTCGCCATACCGCGAAATCACCCGCCCCATACTCGAATACGTCAAGCGGGTCTGCAAG
>NZ_LZJG01000188.1:0-37349 GCF_001667785.1 Mycobacterium sp. E3247
CCACCGGCACCGGCCACGAGCTGTAGTAGCGGCGGTCGGTCCGGCGCCGCGGTATCGCGGCGGCCAGCGCGATGTCGCCCTGATGGCGGCGCGGGCGGCGCGAAGCGGCGTGACCCTGTGCCAAGTCGAAGACCTCGAGAATCTGCGCAACATCGTCGCCCAATCCGTCCGGGATCACTTGAGCCAGGACTACCTTGCCGAGCTCACGACATGGAGTGGGCGTTACGCGTCGGTGGCCGGTGTCCCCGCGCGCAACACGCCGGTGCCGGATCCGGCAGCGAAGATTCCGGGCCGGTTCTTCGCCGGGGCGGTATTGGCCATGCCGCCGGACTCGTCCTCGGCCGACGACAACGCCGTCGTCCTTGCCCTGGGCACCCGCAACGATGACCGCCTGGCCCAGCTGCGGGCCGGCGAGGCCACCAGCGTCGTACTCCTCACCGCGACGTCGCTGGGGCTGGCCAGCTGCCCGGTGACCGAACCGTTGGAGACGCCCGAAACGCGCGCGGCGGTCCAGTCCGACATCTTCGGCGACAGCAGCTACCCGCAGATGCTGCTCCGGGTGGGCTGGGCGCCGATCAACGCCGACCCCTTACCGGCGACACCGCGGCGCGAGCTGTCGGACTTCGTCGAGTGGGCGGTCGATCACGAACATCCGGTCGCTCACTGAGACGGCGAAATCACTCAAAACGGTTGCGGCGCAGAGGACATCATGGACACGTTCACCTTGGACCCGCGCCGCTGGCGGGTCGCCCGGCTTTTCGGTCGTAACCCGTTGCTGCGCCGGACGGACCGCATCGAGGCCCTGGTCGTTCTGGTCGCGCTGGTCGTGACCCTGATCGCCGTCCCCGTCGCCGGTGTGGTCGGCGCGGTGACCTACGAGGCGCGGGATCGGGTGTACACCCGGGAGGCGCACGAACGCCACCGCGTGACGGCAAGGGTGGTCGAGGCCAGGGCCGAGGACCTGGGTCTGACCGTCGTGCAGGCGAAGTGGCCGGGCCCGACCGGCGAGCGTGGCGGGACACTGGAACTCGCCGAGCGCGCCGAGGCGGGGGGAACCGTGGAGATCTGGGTGGACCGGGACGGTGTTCCGGTGGTCGCGCCCACCCCGACCTGGCTCGCCGCGGGCGAGGCGGTCGGCGTGGCGATGGTGACCGCGCTGGCGGCGACCATGGTGATGGCGACACTCGTCGCCGTCGTGCGGTCGCGGCTGGACCGGGCTCGCGACGCCCTGTGGGAACGTGACCTCGAGCTGTTCGCAAAGACCTGGTAGGCACTGGTAGGCACTGGTAGTCCATGGCCCCGTTGTCAACCCCTATACAGCACAGTCGAATTGGCGGATGATGTGGCGATGAGCGGACACGGCGACCATTCCGGTGCCGCATCGTTGGACACCGTCGGGCTGCACCGCCTTGTCGAGGTGCTGATCGAGCGCGGATACCGCGTCGTCGGTCCGACGTTGCGGGATGACGCCATCGTCCTCGACGAACTGGACTCCGCGGCGGACCTGCCGTGGGGGTGGGGCGTCGACGTGGCCCCGGGGCATTACCGGGTGCGCCGGCGCGACGACGACGCGGCCTTCGGGCATTCGTCGGGGCCCCAGTCGTGGAAGCAGTTCCTGCACCCCCCGCGGCGCCGGCTGTGGTCCGGCAGCCGGGACGGGTTCAGCACCGCCGATTCCGACGAGGAGGTTCCGCGGTACGCGTTCCTGGGAGTGCGTGGGTGTGACCTGGCCGCGATCGCGACGCTCGACCGGGTCCTCGGCCGCGGCCAGTTCCCCGACAACTCCTTCGTCCGCCGGCATCGGCAGGCCTTCGTGGTCGCGGTGAATTGCACGGAGCCGGGCGGGTTGTGCTTCTGCGCCTCGATGGGCACCGGCCCCGCGGCCGGACCGGGCTACGACCTGTCCCTGACCGAGCGGCCCGACGGCGATGGTGTGACCTACGTGGTCGAGGTGGGCACCGACGAGGGTGCCGACGTCCTTGCGGCCGTTCCCCATCGGGTCGCCGACGACGCGGAGATCGGTTCGGCGCACGCCGCGGTGCAGGCCGCTTCGCACCGGATGGGCCGCGCGATGCCGGACGCCGACCTGCGCAACCTGCTGATCGAACACCGCGAGTCGCCGCAGTGGGAGGAGGTCGCCAGTCGCTGCCTGACGTGCGGCAACTGCACGATGGTGTGCCCCACCTGCTACTGCACCACCACCGAAGACGTCAGCGACCTGACCGGCGAGCATGCCGAGCGCTGGCAGCACTGGGCGTCGTGCTACGAGTTCGATTTCACCTACGTGCACGGCGGCGGCAGCGTGCGCCAGTCCCCGGAGTCGCGATACCGGCACTGGATCACCCACAAACTGGGCACCTGGCACGACCAGTTCGACATGTCCGGCTGTGTCGGCTGCGGGCGGTGTATTGCCTGGTGCCCCACCGGGATCGACATCACCGAAGAGATGAACAAGATGGCCCGCGATGACTGACGGCCCACCACCGTCCTCGATGGCGCCCAACCCCTACCGGGTACGCAGCCGCGTCGTGGAAAGCCCCGATTCGGCGACACTGTGCCTCGACCCGCTCGGCGAAGTCCTGCGCGCGCCGCAGCCCGGGGAGTTCATGATGCTGTATGCCTTCGGCATCGGGGAGGCGGCGATCTCGATCAGCGGCGACCCCACGGTCACCGACGGCTCGATCACGCACACCATTCGCGCGGTCGGGGCGGTGAGCCGCGCCCTGCACGACGCGCAGCCGGGTGCCGTCATCGGGGTGCGGGGCCCGTTCGGCACCACCTGGGGGCTCGAGGAGGCCGCCGGGCGAGATCTGGTCATGGTCGCCGGCGGCGTCGGATTGTGCCCGCTGCGCCCGGCGGTGCTGGGTGCGCTGGCGGGCCGGTCCCGCTACGGCACGCTGACCCTGATCGCGGGCGCCCGCTCGCGCGAGGACTTCGTGTTCGCCGCCCAGCTCGAGAAGTGGTCCGCCGACCCGCAGATCGAACTGCACTTGACGGTCGACGTCCCGGTCCACGGCTGGCGCGGCGAAGTCGGCCTGGTCACCGAGCCGCTGAAGCGGCTCGCGCTGAATCCCGGCCGCACCACCGCGTTTCTGTGTGGCCCGGAGCCGATGCTGCGGTTCGCCGCGGAGGCGTTGTTGGCCAAAGGCATGGCCGCCAACGATATTCGGGTATCGCTGGAACGCAACATGCAATGCGGGATCGGAACGTGCGGCCACTGCCAGCTGGGCCAGTTGCTGGTGTGTCGCGACGGGCCGGTCGTCGGTTACGACGTCGCCGGTCCGCTACTGGCAGTCAAGGAGCTGTAATGGGCCCCACTCTGGCCGTGTGGAAGTTCGCGTCCTGCGACGGTTGCCAGCTGACGCTGCTCGACTGCGAGGACGAGCTGCTGACCCTCGCCGACCAGGTGCAGATCGCCACCTTCGCCGAGGCATCGAGTTCGATGGTCGGCGGACCCTACGACGTGTCGCTGGTCGAAGGGTCCGTCACCACCCATCACGACGCGCAACGGATCCGCGAGATCCGCGAGCAATCCAAGGTGCTGGTCACCATCGGCGCATGCGCGACGGCCGGGGGAGTGCAGGCGCTGCGCAACTTCGCCGACGTCGACGAGTTCGCCTCCGTCGTCTACGCCCGGCCCGACTACATCGACACGCTGGCGACGTCCACCCCGGCGGCCGCGCACGTCAAGGTCGATTACCAGGTGCAGGGCTGCCCGATCGACCGCGGCCAGCTGCTGGATACCCTCGCCGCGCTGCTGATCGGGCGCAAGCCGCGGCTGCCGGCCAAGACGGTGTGCACCGAGTGCAAGATGCGCGGGGTGACGTGTGTCCTGGTCGCCGACGGCACCCCGTGCCTGGGGCCGGTCACCCACGCCGGCTGTGGGGCGTTGTGCCCCAGTCATCGTCGTGGCTGCTACGGCTGTTTCGGCCCGGCGGCGACGCCGCAGATCGGAACACTGATCCCGCTGCTGCGCCGCGACGGGATGTCCGATGGTGACGTCGACCGGGTGTTCTCGACGTTCAACGTCGCGAAGTTCGCCGCCGAACGAGACAGTGCGCGGAGCAAGCCGTGAACCCGGAGACCCGCACGCTGTCCGTCGGCACCCTGACGCGCGTGGAAGGCGAAGGGGCGCTGCATGTCACGCTGAAGGACGGCGCGCTGCAGACCGTCGAATTGAACATCTACGAGCCGCCACGATTTTTCGAAGCGTTCCTTCGGGGGCGCGCCTACACCGAGCCGCCGGATCTCACCGCCCGGGTATGCGGAATCTGCCCGGTCGCGTACCAGGTGAGCGCCTGCAACGCGATCGAGAGCGCCTGCGGTGTGGAGGTGGATCCAGAGCTCGTCGCGCTGCGCCGCCTGCTGTACTGCGGCGAATGGGTCCACAGCCACATGCTGCACATCTATCTCCTGCACGCACCCGACTTCCTCGGCTACCCCGACGCGATCGCGCTGGCCCGCGACGAGCGCGAGATCGTCGAACGCGGCCTGCGACTGAAGAAGGCGGGCAATGCGCTGATGGACTTCGTCGGCGGGCGGTCGATACACCCGATCAACGTGCGCCTGGGCGGGTTCTACTCGGTGCCCAGCCGGTCGCAGTTCGCCCCCGTCGCCGAGCAGTTGCGCGGCGCGCTGGACGACGCGGTCGCGACGGTCGAGTGGGTGGCCGGTTTCGACTTCCCCGACCTCGAGCTCGACCATGAGATGTTGGCGCTGAGCCGCAGCGGCCGGTATCCGATCGAGAACGGCGTCATCGCGCGCAGCGCCGGGGAGCCGTTTCCCGTGACCGATTTCACCGAGCACGTGCGTGAGTCTCAGGTGCCCCACTCCACCGCCCTGCACGCGACACTGGACGGCGGCCGCTACATCACCGGCCCCTTGGCGCGCTACAGCCTGAACTCGTCGGCGCTTTCACCGATCGCGGCCCAGGCGGCCGCGGCGGCCGGGCTCTCGGGTGAATGCCGAAACCCGTTCCGCAGCATCATCGTTCGTGCCGTCGAGGTCGTCTACGCGATCGAGGAGGCGCTGCGCATCATCGACGAATACGAGCGGCCGCCACGGCCTTTCGTCGAGGTCCCGGCCCGGCCGGGAACCGGGCACGGCGTCAGCGAGGCGCCCCGCGGCCTGCTGTATCACCGCTACGACATCGATCACGCCGGGCTGGTCTCCGCGGCGGAGATCATCCCGCCCACGTCGCAGAACCAGGCCGCCATCGAAGCGGATCTTGCCCGGGTGGTGTCCGACAACCTCACCCTCGATGACGCCGCGCTGACTTCCCTGTGCGAGCGGGTGATCCGCAGTTACGATCCCTGCATTTCCTGCTCGGCGCACTTCCTGACCCTGACGGTGCAGCGGCAGTGAGCGACGATGACCGACCGGTCGCCGTGATCGGGCTCGGCAACTGCTACCGGCGCGACGACGGCGTCGATGTCGCCGCCGCCACCGCGCTCGGCGACCCCGCTTGGCCGAACGTCGTTGTGACAACCGGCATCGCGGAGCCGACCGGTCTTCTCGAGGCCTGGACGGGCGCGGGGCTGGCCGTGGTCATCGACGCGGCGGTCGCCGACAAAGCCACGCCGGGCCGCATCCATCGCTATGACCCGACCGGATTGCCCGACCAGCCCGACGGATTGAGCTCGCACCGCGTCGACGTCGGCCGCACCCACGCGTTGGGCCGGGCGCTCGGACGGGTGCCCGACGCGGTGGTGGTCTTCGCCGTAGAGGCCGCGGACACCGGCCCGGGCACCGGGCTGACCCCGCGGGTCGCCGCGGCCGTGCCGGCGCTGGTCGACATGGTGGTCGCCGAGATCAACGGCTTTCGGTCAGCGAGGCGATCGCGGCGCGCAGGTTCGCGCTGAGTTCGGCGGCGAGGGCGATGAGCGCCGGCTCGCCGGTGACCCCGATCAGGAGCCCGGGATCCATCGCCTCGACGATCACCACTCCCGCGGCGCCCGGGTCGCCGCGCACCAGCACGTTGCACGGCAGTATGAGCCCGATCTCGCGATCCACACTGATGGCTCGATGCGCCACGGCCGGATTGCACGCGCCCAGGATCCGGTAGTCCTCCATGTCCACCCCGACCTGATCGCGCAGCGTCGCCCTGACGTCGATTTCGGTCAGGGCGCCGAACCCGTTCTGCGCCAGGGCCGTTCGGGTGCGCAGCACCGCGTCGTCGAACCTGGTCGCCAATCTGGTTGACAATGCGGCGTTCATCGCGATGTACGCGCCGGTCAGGAGATGAGCCCGGTTCCCCGCGCCGCCGTGGGGGCCTCGATGTGTTTGCCGCAGTTCGGGCAGAACCGTTCGCTCGGATGGTGTTCGGCCCCACAATGAGCGCAGAAGTGGGGTTCCTCGGCGACCAGCTCGTGCCTGGGCATCAGGCGAAGGGGTTGGACGTCGGGTTCCGGCGGAATCCGGCGGTGCGTCCTGAGCCCCAGGAACGTCAGGCCGGCACCCAGGCCCAGCACCGCCACCACACTGACCACGAGATACCACAACAGGTTTCGGCCGCTCAGCGAGGAGAAATCGCCGTATTGCTGGCGCAGGTTGGCCGCGTTGGTCCGGAGGTCGTCGAGGCCGGGGTAGCCGGGCGACATGGCCAGCGTCTGGTCGAATTCGTCGATCGCAGCGGTGTAGCGACCCGCGTAGAAGTCGGCGAGCCCTTTGCGATAGGACCGGTCGGCGGGTCCGAGCGTCGGCTTGACGCCCTTGCTCGCCAGTATCGCGGCCACGCCGTCGGCCGGCGCGATGAAATTGAACGGCTGCGTCTCGCCTGCGGGCGCGAAGCTGTTCAGGCCGAGCACCTTGCCGTTCAGCCCGATCGTTGGGCCGCCGCTCATGCCTTCGGTCATCGCGGCGTCGATTTCGTACGCGGGGTTCGATCCCGCGATGGTCTTCTTGTTGACCTTGCCGCTCTTGTACGTCGGGTCGAGCGAAGCGCCGGTGACGGTTTGGGTGCTCTCGGGGAAGCCCACCGCCAGAACGGGCGTACCGATGGTGACGTCGGCGTCGACGTCGAGCTCGGACGACGGAAGGTTGCCCTTGGCCACCTTGAGAAGCGCGGCGTCGCCCTTCCCGAGCGGCCGGAAGTCGACGATGTTGGCGACCACCTTGTCGGTGAGTTTCGTTCCGCTGCCGGACATCAGCGTGATGCCCACGTGGGGGCCCTGGCCGGGCGTGTCGCCTTCCACCCTGGCGTTCTTCTGCAGCCACTCCACAGTGGTCGCCGGATCGCTGGATTCGGGCGCGTCCGGAAACTCGCTGCGATATTCCTCGGCGGCGCGCTTGAGGATCAGTTGCGTGGCGCTCGCCGGGTCGACGCAGTGACCCGCCGTCGCCACCCAGCCGTCGGGGTTGACGACGAAAGCCGTGCAGTTCCAGGTGGCCAGGAAAGGCATGGTCGAACCTCGCCCGAACTGGGACAGGACCTCACCGCTGGGCAGCCGGACCAGGCCGTACCCTTCACCGGCGAGGTACATGATGGCCGGCCGAATCAGGGCCGCGGCCCGTTCCTCCGGCTTGGGTTGCGGACGCCCGCTGTCGGCGGCGGCCATGCCCGGCGTACCCGCCCACAGCATGAGGGCGGCCGCCGACAATGCCATCGTTCGACCCAGTGTCGTGCGGGCCCGCGTACCCATCTGCTCTCCCGTCATGGCAGGGGCCGCAGCAGCGGTGCTCGAGTCGGATGGGCCGGGCGGCCCATCGACGACGGATGACGGTGCATCGCCTCGAGCAGCTCGGCGGCGTGTCGTTGGGCCGACATCCATACGGGATGCAACTCGAGGACGATCACTTGCGCGCCGGTAACGCACGCCACGGTGTTGCGCTCCGCTGCGGGAGCTGTCACGGTCACATCCCCTATTCCAGCCGTTCGCCGGACGCGTCGATAGGGACCGAAGTCCCGACCGCGAAGGACCTCCGTTTGTCGCCGTTCCGGTGCTTCACCAGCGGTGATGACGCAAAGTGACCAAGGCCCCGCGCCGCGGTGCCTTTGCGCCCTTACCCCGTCGGCGGATCCGTGCGCAGCATGGAGTGTCCGAGCCGCCGTCGCGAAGGAGTTGGCTATGAGGGCGCTGATCGTGTGCGCTTCGAGATCCCACGGCAACACCCGCCTGGTCGCCGACCGGATGGCCGGGGTGCTGGATGCCGAGGTCGTCACGCCCGAGTCCGTCGACCCCGGCACCGTAGGCGACTACGACCTGGTCGGTTTCGGTTCCGGGATCTACTACATGACGATGGACGCCAGGCTGCGCAAGCTCGTCCGCCGGCTGCCCGCCGCCGGGCACCACATCGCGGCGTTCACCTTCTTCACCAGCGGCGCGCGCGAGGTTCCGCTGTTGGGCTACCACCGGCCGATCCGGCAGACGCTCGAGCAGAAGGGCTTCGACGTGATCGGCTCCTTCTCCTGCCGGGGGTTCGACACGGTCGGGCCGTTCGGATTCATCGGCGGCATCAACAGGGGGCGGCCCGACGAGCACGACCTCGACCGGGCCGCCGCGTTCGCCGCCCGCATCCGCAAACGGGCCACGGGCTCGCAGGCGGCGTCCTGATGACGGGCGTTCCGCCCCGTCGTACCCGGACCAGGGCCCTTCGCCGCACGGGTTGGGACTTTCGGCCGCTGACCGACGCGCCGTCGCGCCCCTAGCGTCAGGGTCAGCCGCAGTGGCGGCACTGGTAACGGATCGAGTCGAGGGGTGGTCCTCATGACCCACATTGCTGCCACTGCGGTGATCTCTGCGGTGGTCGTGGCGGTGTTGCTGGCCCTGGCGTCGATCAGGGTGGTGCAGGAATACCAGCGCGGTGTGCATTTCCGGCTCGGCCGGGTGATCGGCGTCCGCGAACCGGGGTTGCGGCTCATCGTCCCGGTTATCGACCGCCTGTGGCGGATTTCGATGCGCATCGTGACCATGCCGATCCAGTCGCAGGGCATCATCACCCGCGACAACGTGAGCGTCGACATCGCCGCGGTCGCCTACTTCCGCGTCGTCGATGCCCGCAAGGCCGTCGTCGTCATCGAGAACGTCAACTCCGCCATCGACCAGATCGCGCAGACCACCCTCCGCAACGTCGTCGGGCAACATTCCCTGGACGAGGTGCTGGCCCAGACCGAGAAGATCAACGGCAGCATCCGCCAGATCCTCGACGCGACCACCGTGGAATGGGGCGTGGAGGTCACCCTGGTCGAGCTCAAGGACATCCAACTGCCGGACAGCATGAAGCGCGCCATGGCGCGCGAGGCCGAGGCGGAGCGCGAGAAGCGGGCCAAAATCATTGCGGCCGAAGGGGAGGCGCGCGCGGCCGCCGCGCTGGGCGACGCCTCGGACACCATGATGAGACACCCGCTGGCCCTGCAGCTGCGCAACCTGCAGACGTTGATCGAACTGGGAGTCGAGAAGAACACCACCATCGTCTTCCCCGCTCCCCTGATGACCGCGATCGGAGAACTCACCGCGTTCCTGGCGCGTGAGACCGGCGCGGCCAAGAGCGGCGACCAGCCGGCGGACCACCTGGTGCGGGCGGCGGCGCTGCACTGAGCGCCGAAGAGGGGAGGCTTTGTGATCGGGCAGGCATTCGACCGGCATCACAATGCCCTCAACCTGTGGCGGCTGATGCTGGCCATCGAGGTGATCCTGTGGCATTCGTTTCCCGTGACCGGCCACCACGTTTCGTCGCCGGTTGCGGAGCGTCTCTTGTTCTCTCTGGGTGTGGACGGCTTTTTCGCGGTGTCGGGCTTCCTGGTCACCGCGAGCTGGTTCAACGCACCCGAACCGAGGCAGTATCTGCGAGCCCGGGCGTTGCGCATCCTCCCGGGCTTCTACACCTGTCTGATCGTCACCGCCTTCGTCTGCGCGCCGATCGGCGTCGCGCTGCAAGGCGGTTCCGCGGTAGGCCTTTTGCGCACCAGCGGACCCGTGAAGTTCGTGCTGTTCAACAGCGCCATCGCCCATCTCAAGCTCGACGTGGGCGGCACACCGCAGGGCGTCCCGCATCCCCGTACCTGGAATGCGTCGCTGTGGACGCTGGTGTACGAGGTGATGTGCTATCTGGCGGTGCTCGCCATCGGCGTCGCCGGGCTGGCGCGGCATCGCTGGATATCCTCGGCCATGTTGGCCGCGGGTGTGCTCGTGGCGGTGCTGTTGGGGCCCATGGCCGACCCGTGGTCGTGGACGATCCCGCAATGTCTGGCCCGCTTCGCGATCATGTTCGCCGCCGGCGCGGTGCTGTATCAGCTCCGCGATGTGATACCGGCCAAATGGTCCTGGGTCGCGGTGAGTTTCGCGATCGTCGCGGTGTGCGGCCTGCTGCTGCCCGACTACCGGATCGTCGGCGCGCTGCCCCTGGCCTACGGAATCATCGCGTCGGGCATCCTTTTACGCAGGTTCCATCTGCACAACGATCTGTCGTACGGCGTGTACATCTACGCATGGCCCACCCAGCAGCTCCTCGTCATCGGCGGCCTCGGGCACCTCGACCCGCTCCTCTTCGCGGCGGTGGCGACCACGGCCACGCTGCCGCTCGCGGCGGCCAGCTGGTTCGTCATCGAGAAGCCGGCACTGCGGCTCAAGGAGGCCAAATTGCCCGACCACGTGTCGCCGGCGGTGCGCTCCGGTGACCTTTGACCCTGCCCCGCAACCGGTTTAGTGACGTAGCACTTTAGCTATGCGCCACGGCACACCGCCACCACGCGACATCGACGTCCGGGTCGCCACCCGCGACGTGCTTCCGGCGGAAGCCGAATACGCCCGCAGCAAGGTCGGTGAGCTCGCCCGCTACGCAAGCCGGCCGGTGCGCCACGCCCGCGTGAGGCTCACCAGGCATCGCGACCCGGCGGTGCAGCGCCCCGTCGTCGCGCAGGCCAACCTCGACGTCGACGGCCGGCCGGTGCGCGCCCAGGTCCAGGCCGACACGGCACGGGAAGCGGTCGATCTCCTCGCGGCACGGTTGCGTCGACGCCTGGAACGCGCCGCCGCGCACTGGGAGGCGCGCCGTGGCGAGCGACCGGCGGGCCCCGACGAATGGCGCCACGAATCCCAGCCGGCGCACCGGCCGAGCTACTTCCCCCGCCCGCCGGGTCAGCGCCGGGTCATCCGGCGCAAGTCGTTCACGATGGCGCCCTGCACCCTCGACGACGCCGCGGACGAAATGGACCTGCTCGACTACGACTTCCACCTGTTCACGGAGAAGGGCACGGGCATCGCCGGCGTGCTGTATCGCGCCGGACCCACGGGATATCGCCTGGCGCTGGCGGCGCCGGCCCTGGCCGGCCAGGTGAGTGAGCATGCGCTGCCGGTGACGATCAGCCCGCAACCCCTGCCGTGCCTCACCGAAGAGGGAGCCGCCGACCGGCTGGCCGCGCTCGGCCTGCCGTTCCTGTTCTTCCTCCACGCCGACTACGGTTGCGCCAGCGTGTTATACCTCCGCTACGACGGCCATTACGGCCTGATCACCCCGGCGGGCTAGCTGCGCCGAGCGCGGCCCGCAGAGCACATCGGCGCGCTCACCGGGGACCAAGGACCCTCGCAGGCAGGGCGCCGCTCCGCGCAGACTGTGGCCATGGCCAACATGACGAAGCGGATCGCCCAGACCACCGCGCTGCTCGCCGTCCTGTACTGCGCCCGCAGGTACTACCGCAACTGGGGCGCGACCAAGGCGGAGTCGCAGATGCGAGTTCCCGGCGACGGCCTGGTGAGCGATCCGGCGGTCCAGACCACCGAGGCGACCGACGTCGACGCATCCGTGTCCGCGGTCTGGTCCCGGTTGCTGCAGATGGCCCAGGACAGGGGTGAACGCGACGACATCGACGGGCTGAGAAGCCCTGTGGGGCAAGGCGATGCCGGGGGGCTGCGGGTGGGCGACGCGGTCCGCCTGGCCCCCGAGGGATGGCTGGGGTTGCCCGACGGGGTGACGTTACGCGTCGCGGAGATCGTGCCGGAAAAGTACCTCGTGCTCACCGCCATGCGATCCGAACGCTGGAATGCGGTCTTGTCGTTTCACCTGCAGCCGCACTGGGAGGACCGGGTGCGACTGCTCGCGCGCGCCCGAATCGCCTTGCGCTACCCGGGCGAAGTGTTCGTCCTGGAATTGGCCAGGCCGGTGATAGCGCTGGGGACGCGCGCGCTGCTGCTCACGGTCAGACGCGGCGCGGAGCGCCTCGACCTCACACCGCCGGTCCGCTCCTCTGCCGGTACGAGTTGACGGGAGCGGGTCGGACGATGAAATCCATCCTGGTCGGAATCGACGGTTCGTCGGCGGCGATCGCGGCCGCGCTGTGGGGCGTCGACGAGGCGCTCACCCGCGGCGTGCCGCTGCGTCTGGTCTCCGTTGTCAAGCCGACGCATGAGTCCCCGGACGACTACGAGCGCGACGTCGCGCATGCCGAGAAGTCGCTCCTACAAGCAAGGCTCGCGGTCGAGGCCACCGGCAAGCCGGTCGCGGTCGAAACGGACATGCCGCGTGGCCCCTCCGGTTCGGTGCTGGTGGAAGCGTCCACGGCGGCCGACATGATCTGCGTCGGGTGCGTCGGCATCGGCCGTTACGCGCGCTCTATCGTGGGTTCGACGGCGACGGAACTGGCCGAGAAGGCGCATTGCCCGGTCGCGGTCGTGCGGACCGGCTCCGATCAGCCACCCCCGGAGGTCAATTGGATCGTGGTCCGGATGTCGGACGCGCCGGGCAACGACACCGTGATGAACTATGCTGCGGCGGAGGCGAAACTGCGCCGGGCTCCCATGCTGGTGCTCGGTGGCCGCCCCGAAGAGCTCACCGAGCACGGCGACGACGCGTTCGAACGCCGGGTGGCGCAGTGGCGGGAACACTTTCCCGACGTGCGGGTCTACCCGATCACCACCAGGCGGGGCGTCGCCGCTTACCTCAGCGCCAACGACGAGAGGGTCCAGCTCGCCGTCATCGGCGGCGATGAGGCGCGCCAGCTCGCGCAATTGGTCGGGCCGCAGGGGCACCCGCTCTTCCGTCACCCCGAATGCTCCGTGCTCGTGGTGCGCTAGCGGGCACCGTGAAGATCATTCCCCGAAGCCGCCGAGCCGGCGGGGAACGGGTTCTGGTGGGGGCCGACGTCCCGGCGGCGCGTCGCCTCAGCGTGTTGCTGCTGCTGTGCGTCGTGGCGTGGCTGGTGGTGCTGGTCGCACAAGAACGTCTCGGCTACGAGCGCGTCGCCCCGGGCCGGTTCGGTTGGTCGGTGGCCCTGCTGGGCGCGGCCGCCCTGATCGCCCGCGGTATCTTTCTCGGCCGGCCGGTGACCACGGCGCACGCGACGTATGCGGCCGCCATGGTGGGCGCCGGCCTGGGGGCGCATTTCGTGTCCTGGCCGGTGCTGGGCAATGTCTTGATCGCGGGCAGCGGGCTCGCCCTGATGCTGCCGACAACGGCCCGGCCGCAGCCGGAGCTGCTGAGCCAGGTGTGGGGGCTGGTCAACGCCACGCGGGGGGACCCGTTGGCGCCGTTCGCCATGCATTCGAGCAAGAGCTATCATCTCAACGCGGACGGGAGCGCGGCGATCGCTTACCGCACACGGCTCGGGTTCGCGGTGGTCAGCGGCGACCCGATCGGCGACGCGACGCAATTCGACGAGCTCGCAGCCGATTTCGTCCGGATGTGCCGCAGCCGGGGTTGGCAGATCATCGTGTTGGCGGCCGGCGAACCCCACCTTCGGTTGTGGCGCAGGGACACGGTGGGGCAGCCGATGCTGTCGGTGCCGATCGGCCGTGACGTCGTCGTCGATATCCGCCACTTCACCCTGAAGGGGCGCCGGTTTCGCAATCTGCGCCAGGCGGTGCAGCGCACGCACAACTGCGGAGTCACGACCGAGATCGTCGACGAACAAGGGCTCAGCGGTGCGATACGGGCCGAGCTGACCGAGGTCCTGTACGCCGCTCACCGCGCGGCACGCACCGACCGCGGGTTCTGCATGAACCTCGACGGTGCGCTGCAGGGCCGTTACCCCGGTGTCGACCTGGCCGTGGCGCGCGACCGCAGCGGGCGGGTGGTCGCGTTTCACCGCTACCTGACCGCCGGTGACGGATCGGAAGTCAGCCTCGACGTGCCGTTCCGCCGCCCGAACGCCCCCAACGGTGTCGACGAGCGGCTCAGCGTCGACATGATCGCTCACGCGAAAGATGCTGGAGGGCAGCGTCTTTCGCTGGCGTTCGCGGCGTTCCCGGAGATCTTCGAAGCCGTGCAACCGGGACCGCTACAGCGGATCGCGCTGTGGCTGATCCACTTGCTGGACCCGCTGATCCGCCTGGAGTCGCTGTACCGCTACCTCCGCAAGTTCCACGCCCTGTCGCAGCGACGCTACGTGGTGCTGTGCGTGCACCATATTCCGGCCGCGTTGATGGTCTTGCTCTCGCTGGAGTTCGTCCCGCGCCCACGCCACGTGCGGCCCGGGTAGCGGCGGGATCAGTCCACCGGCCCACCGAAGCGGAACCGGCGGCCCGTGACGATCTCGGGAATGATGCGCACATAGTGCGACTTGTCCGAGGGCGTCCAGGGCATGACCTGGGCGCGCTCGGCCTCCTCGATCTCCTCGTTGGTGCGAAGGGAGCGCGCGGTGCCCTTGATGATCACGCTCCATCCCTCGGCGACGTTGTGGTCGTCAACCTCGAACAGCACCTTGTTGTTGATCGCGGTGCTGACCAGCTTGGTGCCCTCCGCGGTGCGAAACAGCACAGTATGGCGCTGGACAACGTAATTGACCGGGAAGATCTCGGGTTGACCGCCGACGCTGGTGACCAGCCGGCCCAGCGTCACGCCCGCCAGGAGTTCCCAACATTCGTTCACCGGCAGGATGGAAACCCCGTCGTCAAGCAGTGGCATCGGTCATCCCCTTCATCGACAGCACGACATCCTCGATGGTATTGCGCCGGCCCACCGGGTGCGTCGGCCGAAAGTCCCGCGGGACGGGGACCAAGGTTGTCTAGCGGATCTGCAGCACATCAGAAAGCGGGCGTCGCGGCGTCGCCGCCGGGAGGTGTTCCAGCGGCGGCGCTATGCCCACCCTGATCAGCACCTGCGGCTCGCCGCGCCCTCCGATGAGTTCGCGCACGATGTCCCGGCTCTCGTCCAGTTCGATCAGATGGGTGAGCGGGCACGTCGCCATCCCGGCCACCGTGCATTCGAGCAGCACCGTCGATAACACTTCGCCGCATCGCAACACGTCCGACCTGGTGTCCTGCGGGGTCGACAGCACAAGGATTCTGGCCCAATCCGCCTTGACCTCGCCGCGCCGGTCCGCGTGGCTCCTGGTCGGGAAGCTGCGGGCCACATCGACCCGCCAGCTCTCCTTGTCGGAGGCCAGCGCGCTCGGCGGCATCCCGTCGGCCAACGCGAAAGACGATGTCCACCAGTCCAGTTCGGCGTGATAAGAGGAGTCGTCACGGCGGATCTCCTCGGTGAGTTGCGACGCCTCCACCAGCAGCGGCCGCACATCCTCGCCGAGGACGTCCAGGGCCACCTCGGTGTCGTCAAAGCTGTCACGCAGCGTGGGTTCGAACAGGTCCCAATACGTCGGGCGCCCCAACGGAAGCCGGTCGGTGCGCCGCTGCAGGATGGCCTCGGCCAGGCGAAGCTGGGCTTCGGTGACGCGCTCTGAGCGGCTGAACGTGATCGAGGCCAGTCGGTCGGGGTCATCCGGGTCGGGAAACCGCTCGACTTTCGGCTCCCAGCCCGCGGCCGACATGGCGACGCACAGGTGGTTCAGGACGGCGCCGCAGGACAGGATCACCTCGCGGCCGGTCGAGTCGGTGGCCGCTATCGCCCGGCGCCGGTCGACGAAGAGGTGCAGGGCGCCGCCCTCGATCGCCCAGCGCCAGGGCTGGCTGTTGTGCACGGAGGGGGCGCGGCAGGCGAGCAGCACCGCCCGCTCGAGCACGCCGACGTCCGGTGTCTTGCCCTGCACAACAGCCATCATGCCAACCCCTGTCGAACGCGCCGAAATACGCGGCGCGCGTGGCGCTTCGCGGTCAGACCGCCGACGCCTTCTTTTCCACGTAGCCGACCACGTCGGCCAGTGTGCGCAGCGTCGCGTAGTCGGATTCGGGGATGTCGACATGAAATCGCTTGTGGATGCCGCGCAGGAAGCTCAGCCAGTCCATGGAATCCAGGTCGACCTGGTCGCGCAGCAGGACGTCGTCGCGAATGTCGTCCGGGTCGACTTCGGGGGCGATGGTGGTCAGCACCGACAGCACCACGGCGCGAGTGTCTTCATTGGTCATTGCACATCACTTTTCTAGGAGGTCGGGCTGCTGGAGCAGCTCGTTGATCGCGGAAAGGAACAGCGCGCCCCGGTGTCCGTCGCTGGCGCGGTGGTCGGCGGCCAGCGTGGCCTGAACCGTGGTGACGACCCGGATCCCGCCGTCGATGACACACACCCGCTCGGCCGGCTGGCCGAAACCGACGATCGCCACCTGCGGCGGGTAGATGACACCGAAGACGGCGTCCACGCCCTGGTCGCCGAGGTTGGTGACCGTGATGGTCGGGTCCGACATCTCCGAACTCCGCAGCGAGAAGGCCCGCGCCCGCGCCACCAGATCGGTCAGGTCGTCCATCAATTCGTCCAGCTTCTTCTCCGGCACGTCGTGGATGGCGGGCGCGACCAGGCCGCCGCCGCGCAGCGAGATGCCGACGCCGACATGGACGCCGTTGGCCGGCTCGAACCCGTCTTCGCGCCAGAACCCGTTGAACTCGCCGAACCGCTGCGCGGCGACGCCGACGGCTTTCAGGAGCAGGACGGCCGGCAGCACCCGTTCGTCGATGGACCGTTGCGCGTTCCTCGCCGTCAGCCAGGACAGCGCCTTTTCCAGCATGATCTCTTCGGCAAGGTAGTAGTGCGGGATCTCCCGCTTGGACCGGCTCATCGCCGCGGCGATCGACTTTCGCATCTGCGTCGCGCGGTCGGCCGCGGTCGGCTTGCCCGCCGGTTGGGTGACCGGCTTGGCCGGCTTGGCCACTAATCTGCTCGCCGCGTGCTCGACGTCGTTGATGGTGACGGCGCCCTGCGGTCCGGTGCCGCTCACCGCCTCGATGTCGACGCCCAGCGACGTCGCCAACCGGCGTGCGGCCGGCGACACCCAGCGGCGCCGCCCGGGCGCGGCCGGGGGAGCGCTGGGGGCCGGCGCCGGCTTGGGCGGTGCGGTCGCCGGTGTGGCGGCGGCCTTGGCCGGCGGGCGCGGCCGGGGCCGCTTCTCCGCCTGCTCGCCGGGTGCGGTCAGCGTGGCCAATGTCGTTCCCACCTGGACGGTTTCGCCGATCGGCACGACCAGCTCGTCGACGATGCCCTCCTGCCAGCACTCGACCTCGACCGCGGCCTTGGTGGTCTCGACGATCGCCACGACCTGGCCGCGGGTCACCTTGTCCCCGGGCTTGACCAGCCACTCGTTGAGGGTGCCTTCGTCCATGTCGGACCCGAGCGAGGGCATCTTGAATTCGATCACGACCGTTCTCCGAACAGGCCTTGCACGGCGGCGACGATCTTGGCGGCCTGGGGCAGGGCGGCCTCTTCGAGGTGCTTGGCGTAGGGCATCGGCACCTCGGTGCTGCACACCCGGGCCACCGGCGCGTCGAGGTCGTAGAACGCGCCCTCCATCACGCGCGCGGTGACCTCCGCGGCCAGGCTGCCGGTGCGCCACGCCTCGTCGATGACCACCGCGCGGTGGGTCTTGCGGACGGATTCGAAGATGGTGGCGTCGTCGAGGGGACGCAACACGCGCAGATCGACGACCTCGCAGTCGATTCCGGCCAGCGAGAGCTCGTTGGCGGCGTCGAGCGTCTTGGGCAGGCTGCCGCCGTAGGTGATCAGGGTGACGTCTCCGCCGCTGCGGCGGACCGCCGCCCGCGAGATGTCCGTGGGGGTGAGAACGTCGACGTCCGTCGAGGTGTTGTAGAGCTGGACGTGTTCGAAGATCACCACCGGGTCCGGGTCGGCCAGCGCCGGACCGAGCATGCCGTACGCGTCCTCGACGGTGGCCGGGGCGAGGACCTTGATGCCGGGGATGTGGGCGTACCACGGCTCCAGGCTGTGCGAGTGCTGGGCGGCGAGCTGGCGCCCGGCGCCCGTCGCCATCCGCACGACGATCGGCACCGAGAACTGCCCGCCGGACATATGCCGAAGGGCCGCAGCGGTGTTGACGATTTGATCCAGCGCCAACAGGCTGAAGTTCACCGTCATGACTTCCACGATCGGTCGCAACCCGTTCAGCGCCGCGCCGATCCCGATGCCGACGAAGCCCAACTCCGAGAGCGGCGTGTCCCGCACGCGGTCGGGGCCGAATTCCTCCAGCAGGCCCTTGGAGGCGGCGTAGGTTCCCCCGTAGCGGCCGACGTCCTCACCCATCAGCACCACCCGCGCGTCGTCGCGCAGGGCGTCGCGCAGCGCGTCGTGAACGGCGGTCCGGTAGCTGGTCTTCATCGCACCGCCTCTTCCGTCAGCACGTCGCGTTCCAGATCGGCCACGTCCTCCCACGTTCCGGCCTCGGCGAAGGCCACCGCCTCCTCGATCTCGGTGCTGGCCGCGTCCTCGATCTCCCGCACGTCGGCGTCGGACAGCGTGCCGTCGCCCAGGCACTTCTCGGTGAACGCCTGGATCGGGTCGCGCTGCCGCCACCGCTCGACCTCGGCCTTGTCCCGATACAGTTCGGGGTCGAACATCGAATGCGCGCGGAACCGGTAGGTGCGGAATTCGATGAAGAACGGACCGCCGGTGTCGCGGACGTGATCGACGCCCTGCTGTGCGGCCGCATGGCAGGCCTCGACATCCATGCCGTCGACGGCCAGGGTGGGAACGCGGTAGGCGGCCGCCTTGACGGTGAGATCGGTCTGCGACTGGGCCCGGTCCAGCGCGGTGCCCATCGCGTAAAGGTTGTTCTCGCAACAGAACAGCACCGGCAGGTTCCACAGCGCTGCCATGTTCAACGACTCGTGGAAGGCGCCCTCGGCCACCGCGCCGTCGCCGAAGTAGCAGGCGGTCACCCGCTTCTGCTGCAACTGGGCGTCGGCCAGCGCGATGCCCACCGCGAGCGGCAGGCCGCCGGCCACGATCGCGTTACCGCCGTAGAAGCGTTTGGCCGCGTCGAACAGGTGCATCGAACCGCCCCGGCCGCGCGAGCAGCCCTCCTGCTTGCCGAACATCTCGGCCATGATCGAGGGCATCGGGATGCCGCGCAGCAGCGCGTGTGCGTGCTCGCGGTAGGTGGCGACCACCGCGTCGTCGTCGGCCAGCGCGCGCAGCGACCCGGCGGCCACCGCCTCCTCGCCGACGTAGAGGTGCAAGAAACCGCGAATCTTGGCCGCGCTGTACAGTTCCGCGCACTTCTCCTCCATGCGCCGCACGCGGATCATGTCGGACAGCAGTTCGTGGGCCAGCTTCACGGTGGTCATCGGGGGCCGCTCCTCCTCATCACTTCGTTCTGCATCGTCGCCGGCGCGGGTCATGATGGCACCCCTTCGGCGTGCTGGACGGGTTGTCGCTCGATGGTGGAGGTGTCACCCTCGGGTAGCCCGAGTTCGCGGGCCTTCAGCAGCCGTCGCATGATCTTGCCGCTGCTCGTGTGCGGCAACGAGTCGACGAACTCGATCTCCTTGGGCGCCACCGTGGCCCCCAGCCGCTTGCGGGCGTGGCCCAGCAGCTCCAGCCGCAGGTCTTCGTCGGCCACCACGCCGTTCTTCAGCGTGACAAAGGCTTTCACCATTTCGCCGACCGTCGGGTCGGGTATGCCGATGACGGCGGCCTCGGCGACCGCGGGGTGGTCGGTCAGGGCGCTCTCCACCTCGAACGGACCGATCAGATGTCCCGCGGACTTGATCACGTCGTCTTTGCGCCCGACGAACCAGAAATAGCCGTCGGCATCCTTTTTCGCCAGGTCCCCGCTCAGATACAGCCCGTCGGAGAACGAGTTCCGGTAGCGCTCCTCGGCGTTCAGGTACCCGCGGAACATCGACGGCCAGCCGGGCCTGAGCGCGAGCTCGCCCTCGACGCCGGGTTCGTCGATCACCTCGACGGGCCCGTCGTCCTCGCGCCGCACGATGAAGGCGTCCACGCCGGGCAGCGGCCGGCCCATGGAACCGGGCTTGATGTCGAACGCGGGCGTGTTGGCGATCATGATCCCGCCGGTCTCGGTCTGCCACCAGTTGTCGTGAATCGGCAAGCCCAGCACCCGCTTTCCCCACCACACCGCTTCCGGGTTGAGCGGTTCGCCCACGCTGGCGATGAAGCGCAGCCGCGGAAATTGGTATCGCGCGGGCAGTTCCGGTCCGGCCTTGATCAGCATCCGGATGGCGGTCGGCGCCGTGTACCACACCGACACCGCCTGGTCCTGCAGGATGCGGTACCAGCGTTCGGCGTCGAATTCCGCTTCGTCGACGATGGAGGTGACCCCGTGCAGCAGAGGGCTGATGATGCCGTACGAGGTGCCCGTCACCCAGCCCGGATCGGCTGTGCACCAATAGGTGTCGTCGGGATGAAGGTCGAGCGCGTACAGGCCGGTGACGTAGTGCATCGCGACGGCGCCGTGCACGTGGATGGCGCCCTTGGGCGTGCCCGTGGTTCCGCTGGTGAAGTGCAGCAGAGACGGGTCGTCGGCGGTGGTGGGCTCGATCGGTGCGTTCTCGTCGGCCGCGTCCAGCCACTGCCGGAAGTCGAGTGTGCCGGGCGGGGCGCCGCCGCGCTGGCCGTCGTCGACGACGAAGATGTGCCGCACCGACGGCAGCCGATCACGGATCTTGGCGACCTTGCGCTGATAGATCGCCCTGGTGGTCACCAGAACGTCGGCCTGCCCGATGTTGACGCGGGTGGCGATCGGCTCGGGTCCGAACGCCGAGAACAAGGGCGAGACGACGCTTCCGATGCGCAGCGCGCCCAGCATCGCGATGTAGAGCTCGGGGCTGCGCCCCATCAGCGTGAACACGCGATCGCCTTTGTTGATGCCCAGCGAGCGCAGCGCGCCGGAGAACCGCCTGGACAGCCGGCCGAGTTCCGCGTAGGTGAGATCCTGGGTGGTGATCGCGCCGTCCCAGGGCCGGTCGGCGACGAACCGCAGGGCGGTGCGCGTCGCGGCCGGGCCGTCGGCGTGCCGGTCGAGGGCGGCGTAGGCGATGTTGCACAGGCCCGGCCCCATGCCCTCGCAGAGGTCCGGTACATCGGACCAGTGGAACCGGGCGCGCTCGTGCTGGTAGTCGGTCAGGTTGGGCCGAACATGAGAGTCGGCGGCCGTTTTGTGGATGACGTCCATAACAGGTCCTCGGTTAGCGGGGTCGACTTCATCGTTTGCCGCGCGGCCAGGCCGCAATAGAGACCAAGGTCATCAGTGGTCCTCAGTCGCGCCGGGCCAGCGGGCCCAATGACCCGACCCTGGGGACCAAGGACCCTGGCGCGTGCTGCCCGAATGCCAGAGGGTCCAAGGTAAGACAGGAGAGGCGACGACGAATGACCCCAACGATGGTCGACAGCAAAGTGCTCACCAGGGCGGTGGAGCTTGCGTGCCGGGCACCTTCGCTGCACAACAGCCAGCCGTGGCGATGGATTGCCGGCGGCCCGACGGTCGACCTGTTCGCCGACCCGGACCGCATGGTGTCGTCGGCCGACAGCTCCGGCCGCGAGTCGATCATCAGCTGCGGCGCGGTGCTCGACCACTTCCGGGTCGCGATGGCCGCCGAGGGGTGGGACACCGCGGTCGACGAGTTTCCCAATCCCAACAACCTCGACCATCTGGCGTCGATCGACTTCGCCTCCGCCGACTACGTCGCGGTCGCCCGGCGAGACCGCGCCGCGGCGATCGTGCGTCGCAGGACCGACCGGCGCCCGTTCGGTCGCCCCAAGGGCTGGGCATCCTTCGAGCCGGTGCTGCGCAGCGCCTTCGATCCCGCCCTGGCCCGCGTCGACGTACTGGCCGACGACGCGCGGCCGCGGCTGGTGGAGGCCGCCCGCCTGAACGAGGCGTTGCGCCGCTACGACGACGTCTATCAGCACGAATTGCGTTGGTGGACCGCACCGGGCCGGCACGACGACGGCATCCCCGAAGCGCTGGTGAACCAGACCCACGCCGTCGACGTGAACCGGAAGTTTGCCCTCGACGAGCACGCCCGGGCGGGTTCCGGGGTTCCGCCGGATCAGGCGGAGGTGCTCGTCCTGTCCACCCCGGGCGACGCCCGCGCGGACGCGTTCCGGTGCGGTCAGGCGCTGTCGGCGATCCTGCTGGAGTGCACCATGGCCGGGTTCGCGACCTGCACCGTGACACACGTGACGGAGCTGCGACCCAGCCGCGACATGATTTCTGAACTCATACCCGACGCCGAAGCGGTACCCCAGGTGTTGATCCGGGTCGGCACCGCACTCCCGGGCCGGGGCGCTCCGGAACCGACACCGCGGCGGCGGATCAGCGACGTCCTGCAGATGCGCCGATAGAACGAGTCCGGTTGCACCCCAGCCTTTTCGAAGGGAGACGACAAATGAACGCCGACACGGGGGACTGGCTCGTCATCAAGAGCGGCACGGTCGGCCGCCCGGATCTGCGGGGACTGATCACCTCGGTGGGTTCACCCGACGGCGGACCGCCGTACCGGGTGCGGTGGCTGGCCACCGGCGAGGAGGCGACCGTGTTCCCCGGACCCGACGCGATCGTCGTCACGGCCGCGGAGCAGAGGGCGGCCGACGAGCGGGCGCTGTCCCGGCTGACCGCGATACAGGCCGCCATCAGGGACCGGGTCCGAGGGGCGTAGGAAGCCGAATGCCTTCCACCACCGACGGATGCCCCTCGTTGACCGATTCGGCCGTCGACGAGCTCGCGTACGAGTTCTTGCACTCGCAATATGCCGGTGACACCTACGTCGACTGGCGTCTGGACCAGCGTCTCGACGGCTTTCTGCGGCACCGCGGATTGGTCCGCCTGGTCGAGGACGGCGACGCCTACGGGCTCATCCTCAACCGCGTCATGGCCTACATCGGCGAGTTGCGCCGAAAACGCTGAGCCGACGAACGACCCGCCAGCCCGGGACTTCGGTCCCTACCGCCGATTGCGCGGGTGCTGGTCGGATGGACTGGTCAACGGTCAAGAAGGGGTGCGTGATGACCAGAGCAGCTGACGCCACCCGGCGCTCACCGAGGCGCGTGTTCCGGGACCGCGGCGAGGCCGGCCGGGTGCTGGCGAACCTCCTCGGTGCCTACCGCGATCGGCCTGACGTGATCGTGCTGGGGCTGGCGCGGGGCGGCATACCCGTCGCCTGGGAGGTGGCGGCGGCGCTGCACGCGCCGCTGGACGCCTTCGTCGTGCGCAAGCTCGGCGCTCCCGGCCACGAGGAGTTCGCCGTGGGCGCATTGGCGAGCGGGGGCCGCGTCGTGGTCAACGACGACGTCGTACGGGGTCTGCGCATCACCCCACAGGAATTGCGCGCCGTCGCCGAACGCGAAGGCCGGGAACTGATCCGGCGCGAGGCCGCGTATCGCGACGGCCGCCCGCCCGTGGATGTCGCCGGCAAGACGGTCATCCTCGTCGACGACGGCCTGGCCACCGGCGCGAGCATGTCCGCGGCCGTGCAGGCGCTGCGCGAAGCCGAGCCCGCGCACATCGTCGTCGCCGTCCCGGCGGCGCCGGAGTCGACGTGCCGGGAATTCGCCGGACTGGTCGACGATGTCGTGTGCGCGAGCATGCCCACCCCGTTCCTCGCCGTCGGGGAGTCATTCTGGGATTTCCGCCAGGTCAGCGACGACGAGGTCCGTCGGCTGCTGGCCACCCCGACCACCGGGGTCTCGACACGCGCCGCGGCGCGCACGCCCGCCGAGCTGATCGGCCGCGCGGCCGTCGACGCGCCCGCGGGCGTCCCGACGCGCGAGACGCTCGAGGAGCTGATCGGGGATGCGCGCATCGTGCTGATCGGCGAAAGCTCGCACGGCACCCACGAGTTCTACGAGGCCCGCGCGGAGATCACCAAATGGCTGATCGAGGAGAAGGGCTTCTGCGCCGTCGCGGCGGAGGCCGACTGGCCCGACGCGTACCGGGTGAATCGCTACGTCCGCGGCATCGGCGACGATACCAGCGCCGACGGCGCGCTGAGCGGGTTCGAGCGCTTTCCCGCCTGGATGTGGCGCAACACCGTCGTCCGGGACTTCGTCGAGTGGTTGCGCGCCCGGAACCGGTTGCACCAGAACAACGGTCAGCGCCAGGCCGGTTTCTACGGCCTGGACCTGTACAGCCTGCACCGGTCGATGCACGAGGTGATCGGCTACCTGGACAAGATCGACCCGAAGGCGGCGGCGCGGGCCCGGGAACGCTACGCGTGCTTCGACCACGCGTCGGCGGACGACGGCCAGGCCTACGGGTTCTCGGCGGCGTTCGGCGCCGGACCGTCGTGTGAGAAGGAAGCGATCGATCAGCTGGTCGACATCCAGCGCAACGCGTTGGCCTATGCCCGCCGGGACGGGCTGCTCGCCGAGGACGAGCTGTTCTACGCCCACCAGAACGCCCAGACGGTGCACAACGCCGAGGTGTACTACCGGGCGATGTTCAGCGGGCGGGTCACCTCCTGGAACCTGCGGGACAAGCACATGGCGCAGACGCTCGAGGCGCTGCTGAAGCACCTGGACCGCCACCAGGATATCCCGTCGGCGCGAATTGTGGTGTGGGCGCACAACTCTCATGTCGGGGATGCGCGCGCCACCGAGGTGTGGTCCGACGGTCAACTCACCCTGGGGCAGCTGGTCCGGCAGCGGCACGGCGACGAATCGCGCCTGATCGGCTTCAGCACCTACTGGGGCACGGTCACCGCCGCCAGCGACTGGGGTGGTATCGCCGAACGCAAGGTCGTCCGCCCGGCGCTCAACGGCAGCATCGAAGAACTCCTGCACGAGACGGGCCGCGGCGAGTTCCTGGTGTCGCCGCACGTCGGCTCGGGCGCCGCAGAGCCGCTGAGCGCGGTCCGGTTGGGGCGTGCCATCGGCGTGATCTACCGGCCCGAGACCGAGCGGCAGAGCCACTACTTCCACGTCCGGCCGGCCGACCAGTTCGACGCGATGATTCACATCGACAGGACCCGTGCGCTGGAACCGCTCGAGGTCACCAGCGTGTGGGTGGCCGGCGAAACGCCGGAAACCTATCCGAGCGGCCTGTAAGGGGCATCGAGAGCAATGGAGACCGCTGCCGAGCGGGGTACGGGCGGCACACAGATCGTGACGCTGACCATGAACCCGGCGCTCGACATCACCACCAGCGTCGGCGTCGTGCGGCCGACCGACAAATTGCGGTGTTCCGCGACCCGCTACGACCCGGGCGGAGGGGGCATCAACGTCGCCCGGGTCGCGCGGGTCCTGGGCGCCTCGGTGCTGGCGGTGTTTCCCGCGGGCGGCTCGCACGGCGGTCTTTTGACGACCCTGCTCGGCGACGCGGAAGTGCCGTTCCGGCGAATTCCGATCGACGCGCAGACGCGGGAGAGCTTCACCGTCAACGAGACCAGCACCGGCCAGCAGTACCGGTTCGTCCTGCCGGGCCCGGAGTTGACGGTTGCCGAGCAGGAGCGGTGCCTCGACCTGCTGAGGATCGCGGCCGAATCGGCCGGATTCGTCGTGGCAAGCGGCAGCCTGCCGCCGGGTGTGCCGGCCGACTACTACCAGGGTGTCGCCGATATCTGCCAACAGCTGGGCGTGCCACTGATCCTGGACACGTCCGGCGGGGGGCTGCAACACATCTCCTCGGGGGTGTTCCTGCTCAAGGCGAGCGTGCGGGAACTCCGCGAATGCGTGGGCCGCCGGCTCGCCACCGAGCCGGAGCAGTTCGCCGCCGCCCACGAGCTGATCGACCGGGGCCGGGCGCAGGTGGTGGTGGTGTCGCTGGGTTCCTACGGTGCGCTGCTGGCCACCCGCCATACCAGCCAGCGGTTTTCGGCGATCCCGATGGCATGCGGCAGCGGCGTCGGCGCGGGCGACGCGATGGTTGCCGCAATCACGGTGGCGCTCAGTCGCGGATGGCCGCTGACGAAGTGCGTGCGGTTCGGCATCGCTGCGGGCACGGCGATGCTGATGACGCCGGGCACGGCCGTCTGCGAGCGTGCGGATGTGGACAGGTTGTTCGACCTCGTCGGCGAAGCCTGCGACGTCAGTGACGTTGGGACGAACGGCATCCGGGCTGAGGCCTAACGGCCCCTCCGCAACGGCGACGGGGCGCAATACCCTGGCGTTCAGCGATGAGAATCAGTCAGGAGCCGACATGACGGAGCTGGACGCGAAGTCAGTGGTCGTGGGCATCAACGGCTCGCAAGCCGCGGTGAACGCCGCCCGCTGGGCGGTCGACGAGGCGGTGAGCCGGCAGCTGCCCCTTCGCCTGGTCTATGTCATCACCGGACGGGAGGCGGCCGGCGGGGTGGCGTCCACCTCCGAGTGGGACCTCGAGCGCGCGGAAATGGCGCTGTCGCAAGCGGAGTGGGCCCTGCAGCGGGCGCCGAAGCCGGTCGAGGTGGAGACGGCGATCTTCTCGGGCGACCCGGCGCAGGTGCTGGTGGGCCAATCGCAGGACGCGGCGCTGGTGTGCGTCGGCACCGCCAGACGGGGATGGGCCTCCGACGGGTTGTTGGGCCCCACCGCGGCGGGCCTGGTTGCGCACGCGCACTGCCCGGTAGCGGTCATCCGCACCAATCCCGACGGATCGCCGACGGAGCTCGGCGTGATCGCCGTGGTGCTCAACGACGACCCCGACAACGACGAGGTCGTGCACCAGGCCATGGAGGAAGGGCGGCGCAGGCACGCCACGGTGCGCCAGATCGACCGCCGCCTGAACAGCTGGGTCCGCCGTTACCCCGACGTCCACGTCCAGACCGTGGCCGCGGGAACCGGCGCCAAGCACAGCGAAATGCCCGGTGGCGCAATCGAACTGGCGGTGGTGGGCAGCGCCGATGCCGACGAGATCGTGGGCCTGGCCACGCCGAACTGCCATCCGATCGTCGGCTACCCCGACTGCTCGGTGCTTGTGGTCCGCCACTAGAAGAACGTCCGCCGCCAAAAGGCCACCAAAAGACGATGTCCGAGTCAGCCAGGGCCCAGTCGATCGTCGCCGGTATCGATGGTTCCAAGGCGGCGATCCGCGCTGCCCTGTGGGCGGTCGACGAGGCGGTGAGCCGCGGGGTTCCGCTGCGCCTGCTGCACGCGGCCGAGCGCGAAGACGGTGCCGAGCACGCGGAACTTGCGGTTCGGCAGGCGGTGACGGCGATCCGGGCGGCGGGCAAGCCGGTGCGGATCGAGACGGAGGTCGTCGCCGGGCCCGCGGTCGGGTCGCTGATCCGCTCGTCGGCGTCGGCGGCCATGGTCTGCGTGGGTGCCGTGGGACTGCGTCACTTCCAGCCGGGCCGGGTCGGCTCCACGGCCGCGGCCCTGGCCGTGTCGGCGCGCTGCCCGGTGGGGATCGTCCGCGGCCGAGATGGTCACCGCCCGCAACCCGGGGACAAGGCCGTCGTCGAGATCGACGCCTTGGCGGACCCGCATCTGCTCGATGCCGCCATCGACGAGGCCCTGCTGCGCGGCACCACCCTCGAGGCGGTGATCTCGCGACGGACCGGCCCGACGGAGCACGGTGTGGGGCTCGGAGAGGCCGATCGCCGGGCGCTCGCCGACCTGGATCGCCGGCTGGCCCGGTGGAAGCGGCGTCATCCGCAGCTGCGGGTCGAGTCGGTCGCCCTACGCGTCGGCCTGCTGGAGTACCTGTCCGGCCCGCGCGGGCCGGTCGGTTTGGTGATCGTCGGCGCCCACAATCGCGCGCATGTGGCCGAACTCGTCGGACCGGTCGGCAGTTCGGTGATGCAGGACGCCAACTGTTCGTTGTTGGTAGTCAACCGGCAACACTTGTGAGCCCGGAGGATGATGGATATGTGATATTGAGGTCGTATGACCGGCGGAAGGGCTCGTAATGGTTAAGGTTTTCCTGGTCGATGACCATGAAGTCGTCCGGCGCGGCCTCGCCGACCTGCTGGCCTCCGACCCCGAGCTGGAAATCGTCGGCGAGGCGGGCTCGGTCTCCGAGGCCAAGGCGCGGATACCGGCGCTGCGGCCCGACGTGGCCGTGCTTGACGTGCGGCTTCCGGACGGGAACGGCATCGAGCTGTGTCGTGACCTGGTGTCCGATCATCCCGACCTGCGTTGCCTGATGCTGACGTCGTTCACCTCCGACGAGGCGATGCTCGAGGCCATCCTGGCCGGCGCCAGCGGCTACGTCGTCAAGGACATCAAGGGCATGGAGCTGGCCCACGCCATCAAGGAGGTCGGCGCCGGGAAATCCCTGCTGGACAACCGGGCGGCGGCCGCGCTGATGGCGAAGCTGCGGGGTGCGGCCGAACGCGAAGACCCGCTGTCCGGGCTCACCGAACAGGAGCGAACGCTGCTGGGCCTGCTCAGCGAGGGCCTGACCAACAGGCAGATCGCCGCGCGGATGTTCCTCGCCGAGAAGACGGTGAAGAACTACGTGTCGCGGTTGCTGGCCAAGCTCGGCATGGAGCGCCGCACCCAGGCGGCGGTGTTCGCGTCCAAGCTCGACCAACACTCCGGTCATCCGCAGACGCCGGCGACGCCGCCCGAGTAGCGGGCATCCGCGAAACGCCGCGGTAACGGCTGTTCGCTTGGGTGCTTGACAGTTAGCGATTAGGCTGATCTCAAGTTCAGTCAACGTTCGCGTCTGAGGCATCGGGAGGTCTGTCGGGTGACGACCGACGATAGCGGCTCGGCATTTGCCGGACTCGGCCAGCGGGGGCTGGTGAGCAGGATGCACGAGCAACTCGACGAGTTGCTGGCGGCCCGCGACCAAATGGAGCAACTGCTGCGGGTCATCGTCGAGATCGGCGCGGGCCTCGACCTCGACGCCACCCTGCACCGGATCATCTCCGCGGCCAGGAGGCTGACGTCCGCCCCCTACGGCGCCCTGGCCATCCGTGACCCCGAGGGCAACCTGCTCTCCTTCGTCCACGAGGGAATCGATGCCGACACCGCGTCTCGGATCGGGCACCTGCCGGTGGGCAAGGGTCTGCTGAGCCTGTCGCTGCTGGACACGCCGGCGTTGCGGATGGACGACCTGACCACCCACCCGGCCGCTGTCGGCTTCCCCGAGCACCATCCCCCGATGCGCGCCTTCCTGGCGGTGCCGATCACCATCCGCAGCACCGTGTTCGGCAACCTCTATCTCACCCACGTCGAGCCGGGACGGGTGTTCTCCGACTCCGACGAGGTGGCCGCCCGCGCGCTGGCGTTCGCCGCCGCGGTCGCGATCGACAACGCGCAGGTGTTCGAACGCGAGCGGACGGCGGCCAAGTGGATGGAGGCCAGCCGCGAGATCACCACGGCGCTGCTGTCGGACGCCGAACCGCACAGGCGCCCTCTGCAGTTGATCGCCGAACGGGCCCGGGCGCTGACCGAGGCCGAGCAGGCGATCGTCCTGGTGCCAGGAGATCCCGACCTGCCCGACGACGAGGTCGACACGCTGTTGGTCTCGGCGGCGGTGGGGCTGCACGCCGCCGAGGTGGTCGGCCAACGGGTCCCGGTGGACGGTTCCACCAGCGGCGCCGTCTTCCGCTCCGGCGAACCGCTGATCACCGAGAGCTTGCGGTACCCGATCCAGGCGTTCACCGACGTCGGGCAGCGCCCGGCCATCCTCATGCCGCTGCGCGCCCACGACGAGGTCGTCGGCGTCATCGCCATCGCCCGCGGCAGCCACGAGCCGCCCTTCGACGAGAGCTACCTCGATCTGGTCAGCGATTTCGCCACGCACGCCGCGATGGCGCTGGTGCTCGCGTCCGCCCGGGACGACGCGCGCCAGGTGACCATCCTGGCCGAGCGCGAACGCATCGCGCACGACCTGCACGACCACGTCATCCAGCGGCTTTTCGCCGCGGGCATGGATTTGCAGGGAACGCTCGCCCGCGCACGCTCCCCGGAGGTGTCCGAGCGGCTCAACCGCACGCTCGACGATCTCCAAACCATCATCGAGGAAATCCGCACGACGATCTTCCAGCTCAAATCCCCACCGGGGAAGAACGACTTCCGGCATCGCATCCAGCAGGTGGTCGCCGACCTGACCGAGGACCGGGACATCGTGACCACCCTGCGCATGCACGGGCCGATGACCGCCGTCGGCGGCGAGCTGGCCGACCATGCCGAGGCGGTGACCGCGGAGGCCGTCAGCAACGCGCTGCGCCATTCGGGCGCGTCGCGGCTGACCGTCGAGGTCAGCGTCGCCGACATGTTCGTCCTCGACATCATCGACAACGGCTCCGGCATCCCCAACGGCAACACGCGTCACAGCGGTCTGGCCAACATGCAGCGCCGCGCCGAACAACTGGGTGGTGCGTGCGAGATCACCCGGCCTCCCGAGGGCGGCACCCGGGTCCACTGGGTCGCGCCCCTCATCGACCGGTAGCGATCGTCCCGCCCCGCCACGGGACCAATGGGAAGGACCCGGGGGCCTAACGACCCTGCCCAACCGCGCCGCGCCGGATTAACCTCGGGCACGTGACTGATCGGCCGGTGGACGTCGCGGCTACGGCCCGGCTGCTCGACGGGCGCCTGGTGTCGCTGCGCCCCCTGACGGCCACCGACGCCGACGCCGTGCTGGCGCTGCATGAACACCTCTCCGACCACGACCGCTACTTTCGCTTCTTCACGCTGCAGCTGTTGCCGCTGCACGAGCTCGTCGCCAACCTCACCGAGCCCGCGGACGGCGTGTACGCCCTCGGCGCGTTCGACGCCGGCCGGCTGATCGGCGTGGCCCACTGCATCGTCGTCGACGACCCGAAGGTCGCCGAGGTCGCGATCGTGGTGGCGCACGAGGACCACGCGGTGGGCGTGGGCACCGCCCTGCTCAAGCACCTGGCTCCCATCGCCCGAGCCCACGGAATCGCACGGTTCATCGCGGACGTCCTCGGCGAGAATCACCTCATGCTCACGGTTTTCTTCGATCTCGGCTGGCCCTGCCGCCCGATCGATTACGGATCGGTTCGCCACCTCGAGATCGAGCTACCGGAATTCGACGAGGCGCCGGCATAGAGGAGCAAAGATGACGGGAAACGGCAAGAAGCACGGGGTGCTGGTGTGTGTCGACGGGTCGGTCGCATCCGACGCCGCCGTCGCCTGGGGGACCCGCGAGGCCGTGATGCGCGGTATGCCCATCACGCTGATGCACGCCGTCCCGCCGGTCGTGGTCGGCTGGCCGGTGGGCCAGCTGTATGCGGACATGCCCGAGTGGCAGCAGGACAGCGCTCAACAGGTCATCGACCGGGCCCGTGAGGCGCTCGGCGCCAGCCTGGGGGGCGCCGAACCACCCGAGATACGCACCCAGACCGTGTATTCGGCCATCGTCCCCGCACTGATCGAGGCCTCCGAGGACGCCTGGATGCTGGTCGCCGGGAGCCAGGGGCTCGGCGCCCTCGGACGCCTGCTGCTCGGCTCGGTGACCACGGGGCTGGTGCACTACGCGCACTGCCCGGTGGCGGTCATCCACTCCGACGAGGACGCGGCCCCGGACTCCGGCGCGCCCGTGCTGCTGGGCATCGACGGATCCCCGGCGTCGGAAGCCGCGACCGCCCTGGCCTTCGACGAGGCGTCGCGCAGGGGAGTGGGACTGGTGGCGCTGCACGTATGGAGCGATGTCGGGGTGTTCCCCATCCTCGGCATGGACTGGCACGACCGCGAGAAGGAAGGGCAGGAGATCCTCGCCGAGCGCCTGGCCGGCTGGCAGGAACGCTATCCCGATGTGCATGTCGAGCGGAAACTGTTCTGCGACAAGCCATCCGAGTGGCTGCTGAAGGAATCCGAACAGGCTCAACTGGTGGTGGTCGGCAGCCGTGGCCGGGGCGGATTCCCCGGGATGCTGCTCGGCTCGGTGAGCTCCGCGGTGGCACAGTCGGCCCGGGTACCGGTGCTGGTCGTCCGTTGACGCAAAGAATCGATGGTTCGGAGGCTGGTGATGATCGAACTTCTGGAAGACATGCCGGAGAAGGTGATCGGCATTCGCGTGTCGGGCCGGCTACGCGGTGACGAGCTGCGCGACTTCAAGCCCGAGATCGACCGGGTGCTGCAGACCGGCGAGGTGCGGATCGTCGAGGTGATCGAATCCGATTACGAGGGATTCGGGCCCGGCGGATTCCTCGAGGATCTCAAGCTCGGCTTCGGCACCGTCCTGCCGCATCATTCGGCGTTCAAGCGCATCGCGGTGGTCTCCGACAAGGACTGGGTCGCGCCCGTCCTGCACGCGCTGGCGTGGATGGTCCCGGGCGAGATCACGGTGTTCGGGCTCGACGAGCTTGCCCGCGCCAAGGCGTGGGCGGCCGGATAGCCGGTCCGCTCAATCGCGCACGACCAGCACCGAACACCCCGCGTGGCCGTTTGGGTGCGTGGTGATCGGGCCGACCATGCGGGCGACCTTGTCGGCGTCCTCGCTGCCCACCACCGCCAGTTGCACGGGTTCTGATGTGTGCGTGAGGAATTCGGCGGCACCGCGCCGCGCGGCGGCGGGCTGGACGTGCACCTCGCGGTGCTTCTCCACCCAGGGGCCGAGCCGGTGATTGAGCTGGGGGTAAGGAATCTCGCCGAGGCCCCACCGCCAGACCCCCATCGCCAGGATGGGTGCATCACGAAGACGCGCCTCGCGGAAGCCGTGCTCGAGCACCGCGTCGTTGGCGGCCGACTCCGCGACGGCCACGGCGACATACCCGCCGTCCGGCCGGGTGGCGTCGAGGCTGCTGCGGATGACGGCCACCGGGCAGTGCGCCTTCTGCGCCACGGTGTCCGCGGTCGAGCCGAGGACCTTGCGGGCCACCCAGCCGGTCCCCACCGACCCCACGCAAACCATTGCGGCGCCGCGGGATTCGTCGATCAACGCGCTCTCCGAGGAACCCCGCACGACGTCGCACTCGATCTTGACCGGCTGGCCCATGGCCTGAAGCGCCGCGTCGGCCGCGCGCAACGACGTCTGGGCATACTGGACGTCCAGGCTGTCGTCGTCGCCCGCGTCCGCGCGCCGCTCGGGGACGGCGTGGATCAGGCGCAGCGGGACGTTGCGGCTGACGGCCTCGGCGACGGCCCATTTGGCCGCGTTGATCGCGGCGTCCGAGCCGTCGATGCCCACCACGATCCGCTGCGACGACTGCGGATTGCTCATCGAGTCCTCCTGTGTGACGTGCTGTCGGGCCGTCGAGGCCCGTCACCGCCCACGTTATGGGCCGGGTGGCGCGGTCCAGCAGGGCCGTTCGACCCCGGTTCGCGGGCTTTGGTCACCGGGCGTCAGGCGACCTCGACCGCGTGCCCGGGCAGCAGGTGATGCACCCGGCCGCGGCACTCGACCGCGATCGACGCGCTGTTGCCGGCCTCGGAGGTGAGGTCGGCCGCCCGGCCGCTGACCCGCAGGTGCAGCCGCTGGCCGCGATACACGAACGGGAACTCGATGGGGTCCAGCGCTTTCGGCCACTGCGGGCTCAGGATCAGCCGGTCGTCGCGGGTTTCCAGCCCGGTGAAGCAGCGTTGCAGCAGGTCGATGCTGCCGGCCATCGCGGCCAGGTGTATCCCCTCCGACGTGGTGCCGCCCTGGATGTCGACGACGTCGGAGGCGAGCACCTGCACGAAGTACTTCATGGCGTGATGCCGGTTGGCCCGGGTGAGGACCCACGAATGGACGAGCGCGCTGAGCGTCGATCCGTCCGAGGTGCGCGCGAGGTAGTAGTCCACGGTCTCCGGGATTCGTTCGGGCGCAACGCGATAGCCGAGCCGACCGAACAGGGCCAGCAATTCGTCCGACGACAGCAGGTAGAACAGCATCAGCACGTCGGCCTGCTTGGAGGCTTTGTAGTTGTTCACGCTGTCGTTCTCGGCCTCCAGAATGCGGTCGAGCCGCTGGATGTTGCCGTAGCGCCGCCGATAGTCTTCCCAATCCAGCTCGGCCAATTGGGAATAGCCTTCGAACTGGCTGATGACGTTGTCGTGGAAGGGGACGTACATGCGCCGCGTCACGTGGTCCCACCGGCTCAGCTCGTCGCTGGTGAGATCGATCTTGCCGACCAGGTCGAGGCGGTCGCGCAGCGGAAGCAGGTCCAGGGCGTCCATCGCGCGCAGGATCGTCCAGACCGCCATGACGTTGGTGTACGCGTTGTTGTCGATGCCGTCGTACTCCTTGCCGGGGTAGCCGGAATGGAACTCGTCGGGGCCGATGATGCCGTTGATTGTGTAGCGGCCGCGACTCTCGTCGAAACCGGCCAGCCCGACCCAGAATCGCGCGATCTCGACCAGCATCTCCGCGCCGTAGTCGACGAGGAATCGCCGGTCGCCGGTCACCTGGTAGTGCTGCCAGGTGTTGTACGCGATGGCGAGGCCCACGTGGTGTGCGCGAGCGCTGGCATCCGGATTCCACCGGCCGGACTGCGGATTGAGGTGCAGCTCCTGGCTCACCTCACGCCCGTCGCTGCCCGATTGCCACGGGTACATCGCGCCCAGGTAGCCGGCCCTGCGCGCCGCGCGGCGGGCCTCGGGGAGGCGCCGATACCGGTACAGCAGCAGCGAACGCGCCACGTTGGGCAGGCGCACGGACAGCACCGGCGAGACGAAAAGCGAGTCCCAGAAGACGTGTCCGCGGTACGCCTCGCCGTGCAACCCGCGCGCGGGGACGCCGGTGTCGAGTTCGGCGGTATGCGGCGAGATGGTCTGCAGCAGGTGCACCAGGTGCAGCCGCAGGATGCGCAGCGCGTCGGGGCCCTCGGTCAGGCCGATGGCGCACTGTTCCCAAAGCAGGTCCCAGGCCCGGGCATGCTGGCGATGCAGTTCGTCGTACCGGTCGGCGGCGTCGAGGTGCAGCTGGGCGGTGCTGGCCGGTTCCGAGATCGCGCTGTCCCGGCCGGTGAAGATGGTCGCGACCTTCTCGCAGACGACCGATTGCCCGGTGGCCAGCGCCACCTGGATGTCGTGGCCGCCGCGGTCGGCTTCCCGCACGATCTTGTACTGCGCCACGGCGCGGGCGTCGCCGCACCACACGGTGCTGCGCGCCGCCACCGCGATGGCGATGCGCGACTGCGTCGTCTCGGTGCGCAGTATCACCGCGTCCTCCGCGGATTCGTCGATCACCGGTGAGGTGAGGTGGGTGCTCGACAGCGAGCGGTAGCGCTCCACCATGGTGTTGCGCACGCCGCCGTCCAGCAGCGACCGGAATTCCACGGTGCCCGACCAGTTCTCGGCGACGATGGTGGTTCGCATGGCGACCAGGTGCGGCTGGTCCATCGAGGCGAACCGCTCCTGGGTCATTCTCGTGATCTGCCCCGCGGCGTCGCAGAATCGCAGCGTACGGGTCAGCGTCGCGTGCCGCAGGTCGAACGTCTGCCGGTAGGACAGCACCTGGGTGTCGTCGATGTGAAACCACGGACCGCCGTTGATCCGAAACGTCAGCGACAGCCAGTTGGGCAGGTTGACCAGGCTCTCGTTCTCGACGGTCCGGCCGGCGATCCGGTCGGTCAGCGTGTTGTAGACGCCGGCCGCATAGGTCCCCGGGTAATGCGACTCGGCGGCCGTCGCCTCCGGTGCGCAGCCCCGGGTGGCGACGTAGCCGTTGCCGACGGTGCACAGCGTTTCGCGCAGCCGCTCGTAGGCGGGGTCGTAGCCCTCGTAGACGATTTCCCACGGATCGTGGGGCGCGACGGCCGCGTCGTGCAGATCGTCGGCGAGCCGCCGGACGAAGTCGCACACCGCGGGCGGGTCGGCCAGGCTGAACAGCGCCGCCGACGTGCGGTCCCCGTCTTCGTTGTGCCGCAACGCGATTCCCACCCCGTCGAAGTGCACCGCGTCGAAGGCGTCCTCGTCGGTGATGTCGTCGCCGATGTAGATCGGCAGCATCGCGGCGCGGCTCGCACCCTCGACCTGCTCGAGGATCCACTGCAGTGTTCTGCCCTTGTCCCAGTCCAGGCTGGGGTGGAGCTCGATGACCTTGCGGCCCGTGGTGATCCGCAGGCATTGGGATCGCCCGAGTTTGCGTGCCGTCGTGATCACGCGGTCGGCGTCGCGGGGCGCGACGTTGCGATAGTGGACGGCGACGGAAAACCGCTTGCGCTCCACGTAGATTCCGGAGACGTCGTCGAGGAGCTGCTCGAGGCGGTCGGCCGCGCGCACCAGCGCGCCCATGGCACCGATGGCGGCGGCGTTCTCGTGCTGGGTTCCGTCGGGTGCGACGAGCTCGAAGCCGTGACTGCCCGCGTACCAGATCCCGTCGACCTGCACGCGTTCGCGAAGGTCGCCCAGGTCGCGGCCGCTGATCACCCCGACGGGGCATTGCGCGGCCAGCGCGCGCAGCGCATCGCGGGCGCCGTCGACCAGCGCGGCGGACTCCGGGTGGGCGGCGATCTCCGCCAGCGTGCCGTCGAAGTGCAGGAAAACGGCCGGCCGCCGGCTCGCCACCAGTTCTTTCAACTGGCTGTAGACGCCCATCGCGTCGGCGATGGTCGACAAGGGGGAGCCCCCGCGTCGCAGCGCGATCTCCGCAAGATCGGCGGAGACGGTGTCCGCCCCGCACGACAGCAATCCGTCGCCGCCCCCGTTGCGTTCCAGGCCGATGACCAGGCCGAAGCCGGCGTCCCGTCCGGCCGCCACGCCCGCCTCGGCGCAGTCGATGAGGACGCAGCGCACCGGGTGCACGCCCAGGCGCGTGACCGTCATGGTCAGCGCCGCGTCGACCTGCTCGGCGGTGTCGGCGGCGCCGACGGCGACACCGACGAGTTCGTCGATTCCCGCGGCGCGCAACAGCGCCGCGCAGTCGCTGGTGGACGAGTAGACGGCGCTGGCGACGCCGATGTCGCGCAGCCGCTGCAGGAATCCGGCGGTCGAATCGCGGGCCTCGACGACGCCCGGTGCCGCCTGTGCGATCACACAATCGAGCCCCAGGATCACCGCGTCGTGGTAGCGCTTGTCAACAGTGACTGGCGATTCGGTCACGTGTGTGACGATGCCACAGCGCGGGCGCCGGTCAAGGCCGTCGGCGCAGCGGGGGCCTCATGGCCATGCGGTTGGTGACTAAAGCCTCATGCTCGACGGTGGTTCGCGCCATAGCGTTTTGGGCGAGGAGAGGGAGAAAACATCATGTCCGCACTCGCAAACCGGCATGGCATCGTCGTCGGAATCGACGGATCGCCGGCCTCGAACGCCGCCGTCTGTTGGGCGGCCCGGGACGCGGCCCTGCGGCACGTCCCGCTGACCGTGGTCCACATGGTGAACGCCACCGTGCCGATGTATCCGGCCCTGCCCCTGTCGACCGGTGTGGCGGTGTGGCAGGAAGAGCAGGGCCGCGAGGTTCTCGAGCAGGCCGTCAAGATCGCCGAGGAGGCCGTCACCACCGACCGTAAGGTCGACGTCC
>NZ_LZJG01000189.1:0-3304 GCF_001667785.1 Mycobacterium sp. E3247
TCAAGGCGTTCGAGGCAACGGGCACCACCGCCGGCGCGGCCGGCGGCGACCTCTTCTGAGCAGCGTCACCAGCACAGCGCGACTCAGCCACAGACGACTCGGGCAGGCGTCGACACAGTCGGCTGAGTTGGCTACCGTAGCCGTGTTTGCCGATTCGAAGGAGCCGTCGGCGATACCGAAGCTGTCGCGCGCCAGGGCACCACGCTGCGTGTCAGCGTTCGACACACCAGGGCAACAAAGCAGTCGAGTCCGAGTATCTAGCTATCCAAGAATGGGGTCCAGTGATGCGAGCCGCGGTGCTCCGCCACGGAGCGATGACAGTGGTCGACGACGTCCCTGAACCGGTTCCCGGGCCCGGGCAGGTACTGGTCGAGGTCAAGGCCTGCGGGATCTGCGGATCGGACCTGCAGTTCGCCGCCCACGGCCCCGAGATGGTGGCCATCGCCGAAACCATTGGCGGCGATGCCCCATTCGCGAAGCTCGCTGTCGACCTGAGTCGGGATGTGTATATGGGTCACGAGTTCTGCGCCCAGGTGCTCGAGTACGGGCCTGGCACCGACGGGCCGAAGCGCGGCACCATCGTTACCTCCATGCCTGCGCTGCTGTCCGACTCCGGGATCGAGCCCCTTGTGTACAGCAATACGGCGTCTTGCGGCTTCGGCGAGCGGATGCTGCTGGCCGCGCCGCTGCTGCTTCCCGTACCCAACGGGGTGGCGCCGACCGCCGCGGCCGTCACCGAGCCCGTTGCCGTCGGCGTGCATTCGGTGAGCAAGGCGGCGCTGCGGCCCGGCGAGTCGGCGCTCGTGCTCGGTTGCGGCGGAGTCGGTCTGGCAATCATTGCGGTGCTGCGAGCACGCGGCGTCGAGTCGATTGTGGCGGCTGACCCTTCCCCGCTGCGCCGAACCATTGCGATATCGATGGGCGCGCACCATGCTGTCGACCCCGCCGTGACATCCCCGTTCGATCTCGTCACCCCCGACGTCACGTTTGAGGCCGCAGGAGCGCCGGGGGTGCTCGACGAAGCCATGTGCCGAGCACCGAGCGGCAGCCGTATCCTCATCGCGGGGGTATGCATGCAGGCCGACACCTTGCACATGATTTACGGCGCATCAAAGGAATTGGTGATGACATTCGCCAACGGTTACTCGCCCGAGGAGTTCGGCGAGGCGCTGCGGCTAATCGCCGATGGTGCGATCGACGTTACGCCGATGGTCACCGCCGTCGTCGATCTGAGCGAGATCGGGCAGTCCTTCGTCGACCTGACCGATCCCGGTCGGCAGTGCAAGATCCTGGTCGCTCCCTGACATGACCGCCGACGAAGCACGCTGATCGCGGGCCTTCAAGTGCAGCTCGACACCATCCGGCCCGCGATCAGGCGGGATGAAATCAGGCCGACGGCGTGAACGCCACCGGTAGCTTCAGCGCGGCGCGTACCGCTGCGTTGTTGTATTGCAGCGGTTCAGTGGAGTCGACCGCGAAGTCGGGGATCGCTGCGAGCAGTTCTTCGGTGGCGATCCGCAGTTCGAGGCGCGCCAGGTGCGAACCCAGGCAGCGGTGGGTGCCGCTGGCGAACACGATGTGGTTGGTGCGGCCGCGGTCGAGTTTGACGGTCAGCGGGTCCTCGAAGGCATTCGGGTCGACGTTGGCCGCCGCCCAGACGGCATGGATGGACTCCCCCGCGCGGATCACCAACCCGTCACCGAGGTCTATGTCCTCCTCGGCGTAGCGCAGCCCGGACGGAACCGGTGACTCGTAGCGCATCAACTCCTCGATGGCAGCCGGGATCAGCGAGTGATCGGCGGCCAGCCGGTCACGCTCTTCGGGATGTTGCCCAAGCCAGGCGAAAACGCACGACATCGACGAGGTCACCGTGTCCAGCCCGGCGAACATGAACAGGAACATGATGTTGACCATCTCCTCATCGGTCAACGGCCTGCCGCCGACCTCCGAGTGCAGCAATGTCGAGATGATGTCCGGTTTGGTCTCAGTCTCAGCTTTGCGCTGGGCCAGGAACGTCGCGAAGTACTGGTAGATCTTCATCGCCGAGGCCATCATGTTGGCCTCGGCTTCCTCCATGGTCTCCCCCTGCGGATGGATCACGCCGTCCTTGAACTCTACAAAAAAATCAAGGTCTTCGACCGGCGCCCCGAACAAACGCAGGAATGTCAGGCACGGCAACGGAACGCAGTAGGAGTCGTGCAACTCGGTGTGCCCGGCTGTCTTGAATTGCGCGATCAGTTCCCGGGCCAGCGTACGGATCTGGCCTTCGAGGAAGGCGATCTTCTTCGGGGCGAAGATCGGGTCCAGGAGACGGCGCCACTTGCGGTGGTCCTCCCCGTCGATTTCAAGCGGAATCAGCTTGCCTTCGTGGCCGAAGGAACCACCGCGGCCACCGGTACCGAGAATCCCCGGGTGTCGATTGATGGCCACGATGTCTTCGAGGCGATACAGCGTCACGACACCCTCGACCCGCTCGGCACGGACAGCGGAGGCCTTTTGGTGGTAGATCGGCTGCGGCTCGGCCATATCTTTCACCTGCAGAGTCAGCGGGGCAAAGCGGGGATCGAAGCGTGTGGCTTGCGTCATGGGTACCTCACTGTTGGACCAGGCACGGAGCGTTGACTTTACGTCGTAACGTGATGCATAGCACAGTACCATCTGCGGGTCGCCATCCGATACCGGCCGATGACGTTTCGATCCGCTCAGGTGGGCGCGATTGGCCTCGGAACACTTCCACGCAGCCGTGCGAGTCCTTCGAAAGCCAGGCAACTTGAGCTGAGGGCGATCCGGCAATCAACCGAATTATCTGCCAGAATGGTGGTGCTTTAGTGCGGGTGCACATCGTCAACCGACTCCGGCGCGATACCGGCATGTTCGATCAACCGTTCAGCACCGTGGCCGACAACTCCGCGGCATGAACGCCGGCCAGACCGCCGTTGCGTTTGGCGATTGGGGTCCGGACGGCTGCAGTGATTACGGAGTCGCGCATAGATTCTCGTTCTCCTCGGCGTTGGTATAGCAAGGCCACGTATCGCAAGGTGCAGTGCGAGATCCACCGCCCGCGGCCTTAGCGCCGTCGCGCGCGAATCGGCGACAAAGCGCAGAGGTGCGACCTCCGGCCCCGGCAATTAGCCCAACAGTGCCCTCAATGTTCATTCGAGCCGCTCACAGAAGTTCACCGGGCTGCACTGGCAGTTGATGGCTAGAGGCATGGGCCCGAAACATTGTTGGAGGCCATCGTTGGGTCAAAACAGCTCCCCGCCTGCTGCGGTCGCCGTGGTGCCGGTCGCTTCGTAAGCCTTGA
>NZ_LZJG01000190.1:0-1505 GCF_001667785.1 Mycobacterium sp. E3247
TCGTTGACTTTCTAGAAGTCCATGCCGCCCATGCCGCCGGTCGGGTCGCCCGCGGGAGCGGCCGCCTTCTCCGGCTTGTCGGCGACGACGGCCTCGGTCGTCAGGAACAGCGCCGCGATGGACGCCGCGTTCTGCAGCGCCGAGCGGGTGACCTTGACCGGGTCGGCGACGCCGGCCTTGAGCAGGTCCTCGTACTCACCGGTGGCGGCGTTCAGGCCGGTGCCGGCGGGCGAGTTGCGGACCTTCTCGGCCACCACACCAGGCTCCAGGCCACCGTTGAAGGCGATCTGCTTCAGCGGAGCCTCGAGCGCCACCCGCACGATGTTGGCGCCGGTCGCCTCGTCACCTTCGAGCTTCAGCTCGTCCAGCGCCGGGGCCGCGTGCAGCAGGGCCACGCCACCACCGGCGACGATGCCCTCCTCGACGGCGGCCTTGGCGTTGCGGACCGCGTCCTCGATGCGGTGCTTGCGCTCCTTGAGCTCCACCTCGGTGGCGGCACCGGCCTTGATCACCGCAACACCGCCGGCCAGCTTGGCCAGGCGCTCCTGCAGCTTCTCGCGGTCGTAGTCGGAGTCGCTGTTCTCGATCTCCTGGCGGATCTGGGCCACGCGCCCGGCGATGGCGTCGGTGTCACCGGCACCCTCGACGATGGTGGTCTCGTCCTTGGTGACGACGACCTTGCGGGCCTTACCCAGCAGCGCGACGTCGGCGCTCTCCAGCGACAGGCCGACCTCCTCGCTGATGACCTGGCCACCGGTGAGGATCGCCATGTCCTGCAGCATCGCCTTGCGGCGGTCACCGAAGCCGGGGGCCTTGACGGCGACCGACTTGAAGGTGCCGCGGATCTTGTTGACGACCAGGGTGCTCAGAGCCTCACCCTCGACGTCCTCGGCGATGATCAGCAGCGGCTTGCCCGCCTGGATGACCTTCTCCAGCAGCGGGAGCAGGTCCTTGACGGTCGACACCTTGGAGCTGACGAGCAGGATGTACGGGTCTTCCAGGACCGCTTCCTGACGCTCGGCGTCGGTGACGAAGTAGCCCGAGATGTAGCCCTTGTCGAACCGCATGCCCTCGGTGAGCTCGAGCTGCAGGCCGAAGGTGTTGGACTCCTCGACGGTGATGACGCCCTCGTTGCCGACCTTGTCCATCGCCTCGGCGATCAGGTCGCCGATCGACTGGTCGCCCGCGGAGATCGCGGCGGTGGCGGCGATCTGCTCCTTGGTTTCGACCTCCTTGGCCGACTTGAGCAGGGTCTCGGTGACCTTCTCGACCGCCTTCTCGATGCCGCGCTTGAGGCTCAGCGGGTTGGCGCCGGCCGCGACGTTGCGCAGGCCCTCTTTCACCAGGGCCTGGGCCAGCACCGTGGCCGTCGTCGTGCCGTCACCGGCGACGTCGTCGGTCTTCTTGGCGACTTCCTTGACCAGCTCGGCGCCGATCTTCTCGTACGGGTCCTCCAGCTCGATCTCCTTGGCGATGGACACACCATCGTTGGTGATCGTGGGGGC
>NZ_LZJG01000191.1:0-605 GCF_001667785.1 Mycobacterium sp. E3247
ACCCAGGCGTCGTCGCCGCGTGCTACGCGGAACAGTGCATTGGCGATTCCGGTGCTTGCCCCGATGCGTTCAGCCGTCAGCGGCTGACCACGGCCAGGGAGGCGGTCGCCGATCCACTCGTCGAGCCGGCCAATGTCGACAAGGTGTGCGGTGGTGGTCATCGCTCCGAAGATAGCAATCTTGACAGTGAGTGTCAATGATGGCAGGGTATGACACATGATCAACTTCGAGTTGCCTCATGAGGTTCGTGAACTGCGTGCCCGGGTCGCCACTTTCATCGACGAGGTAGTGCTGCCGGCGGAGCCACAGATCGGCACGCGTCCCTTCTTCGACATCGTCAAGGAGGTCCAGGACAGGGCCCACGCGGAAGGGTTGTGGTGCCCCTTCGTACCGGTGCAGTACGGCGGAATGGGGTTGGGGCACTTGGCCAATGCCGTCGTGCAAGTCGAAGTGGGCCGCGCGTTCAGCCATCTGGGTGCGTGGGCGTTGAACTGCATGGGCCCACAGGACGCGACCATGCTGACCCTCATCGAGCACGGGACCGAGGAGCAGAAGCAGCGCTACCTGGTCCCGCTGGTCAACGGCGATATCCGGGTCTGCTTTGC
>NZ_LZJG01000192.1:0-20432 GCF_001667785.1 Mycobacterium sp. E3247
CCGGCGAGGTGTTCGCCTTCGGGCTGTCGGAGCAGACCCACGGCGCCGACGTCTACCAGACCGACATGATCCTGACGCCGTCCGGCGAGGCTGGTCTCGGGGGCTGGACCGCGAACGGCGAGAAGTACTACATCGGCAACGCCAACGTGGCGCGGATGGTCTCCACCTTCGGCAAGGTCGCGGGTTCCGACGAGTACGTGTTCTTTGCCGCCGACTCCCAGCACGAGCGCTACGACCTGATCAAGAACGTGGTGAACTCGCAGAATTACGTCGCGAACTACGCGCTGCGCGACTACCCGGTCAGCGAGGCCGACATCCTGCACCGCGGTCCCGAGGCGTTCCACGCCGCCCTCAACACCGTCAACGTCTGCAAGTACAACCTGGGTTGGGGCGCCGTCGGCATGTGCACCCACGCCATGTACGAGGCGGTCACCCACGCCTCCAACCGCGTCCTCTACGGCACCGTCGTCACCGACTTCACCCACGTCCGTCGGCTGCTCACCGACGCCTACCTGCGGCTGGTCGCGATGCGGCTGGTGACCACCCGCGCCTGCGACTACATGCGCAGCGCGTCGGCCGACGACCGGCGTTACCTGCTGTACAGCCCGCTCACGAAGGGGAAGGTCACCAGCGAGGGGGAGCGGGTCGTCATCGCGCTCTGGGACGTCATCGCCGCGAAGGGCGTCGAGAAGGACACCTTCTTCGAGGCGGTCACCCGCGAGATCGGTCTGCTGCCAAGGCTTGAAGGCACGGTGCACATCAACATCGGGCTGCTCGCCAAGTTCATGCCCAACTTCCTGTTCGCCCCCAACAGCGAACTGCCGATCATCGGCCGCCGCGACGATGCGTCGGACGACAGCTTCCTGTTCGCGCAGGGGCCGACCGGGGGGCTGGGCAAGGTGCGCTTCCACGACTGGCGCGCGGTGTTCGACGGGTTCGCGCACCTGCCCAACGTCGCGTTGCTGCGCAAGCAGATCGACGTGCTCGCCGACATGTTGGCCAGCGCGACCCCCGACGCCGCGCAGCAGAAGGACGTCGACTTCGCGTTCGCCGTGGGCCAGCTGTTCGCGACGGTGCCCTACGCGCAGCTCATCCTCGAGGAGGCCGCGCTGTCGGACGTGGACGAGACGCTGATCGACGGGATCTTCGCCGTGCTGGTGCGCGATTTCAACGGCTACGCCGTGGAGCTGAGCGACAAGCCCGCGACGACGGACGAGCAGGCGCGGTTCGCGACGCGGATGATCCGCCGCCCGGTCCACGACCCGTCGCGGTACGCCCAGATCTGGAAGGAGCACATCCTTCCGCTCAACGGCGCATACGAGATGCGGCCCTAAGTTTCGGCCATCGTTTGCCGATCGCCGAGCTAGATTTGTGTCATGCCGTCGCGCAGGACGTATACCGCTTACAGCATCGCTTGCGCGTTCACGTGGGCCGTAATTCTGATTGTTGTTGCGGTCGTGTCCCCCAACCGCCTGCACACCTTCCTGTTGGTCGGTGGCGGCTGGTTGATCGGATGGATCTCGGCGACCATTGCCCGGTCGGTTTATCCCCCACCGAAACGCCAACGGCCGACCGCTTGAATGGGCTGGCTTTTCGTGGCTTGAAACCTCTTTGTTCGCTTTGCGTCGGGCCGACCCGGCCCCTTGACTGTGACGCAGCTCACCGTAAAATGACCAGTGGTCATCGACGTTAGGAGGCAGCAATGCCAACGGTGACTTGGGCGCGGGTCGACCCCGCCCGCCGCGCCGCCATCATCGACGCCGCCGAGCAGGAGTTCGGGGCACACGGGTTCTCCCGCGGCAGCCTCAACGTCATCGCGCGGCGCGCCGGCGTCGCCAAGGGCAGCCTGTTCCAGTACTTCGCGGACAAGCGCGACCTGTTCGCGTTCATCGCCGACATCGGCAGCCAGCGGGTGCGCGCCTACATGGAAGACCGCATCCGCGAGCTGGACCCGAGCCGGCCGTTCTTCGACTTTCTCACCGACTGGCTCGACGCGTGGGTGGCCTACTTCGCCGACCACCCGCACGAACGCGCGCTGCACGCCGCGGCGACCCTCGAGGTTGACACCGAAGCCCGCGTCAGCGTGCAGAACGTCATCCACCGCCACTACCTGGAGGTGATGCGGCCGCTCGTCCGTGACGCGAAGGAGCGCGGCGACCTGCGCGCCGATTCGGACACCGACGCGCTGTTGTCGTTGCTGCTCTTGATCTTTCCGCATCTGGCGCTGGCGCCCTACATGCGCGGCCTGGATCCGGTTCTCGGGCTCGACGAACCCACGCCGGAGCAGCCGGCGCTCGCCGTGCGCCGGCTCGTCGCGGTGCTGGCGGCCGCCTTCTCCGCGTCACCGGACTCACCCGTCCACTCAGCCCCACAACGATCCGAGGAGGTCACATGACACGCACACATTCGGGCTCGATGGTTCGAGGGGGCCTCAATTGGGACAGCCTGCCGCTGCGGCTGTTCGCCGGCGGCAACGCGAAGTTCTGGGATCCGGCCGACATCGACTTCTCCCGCGACCGCGCCGACTGGGAGGGGCTGACCGACGACGAACGCGATTACGCGATCCGGTTGTGCGCGGAGTTCATCGCCGGTGAGGAAGCAGTGACCGAGGACATCCAGCCGTTCATGTCCGCGATGCGCGCGGAGGGCCGGCTCGGCGACGAGATGTACCTGACGCAGTTCGCTTTCGAGGAGGCCAAGCACGTCCAGGTGTTCCGCATGTGGCTCGACGCGGTCGGGGTCACCGACGACCTGCACCGCTACCTCGACGACATCCCCACCTACCGGACGATCTTCTACGAGGAGTTGCCGGACTGCCTCAACGCCTTGTCGGTGGACCCGTCACCGGCCGCCCAGGTGCGGGCGTCGGTCACCTACAACCACATGGTCGAGGGCATGCTGGCGCTCACCGGATACTTCGGCTGGCACAAGATCTGCGTGGAGCGCGGCATCCTGCCCGGCATGCAGGAGCTGGTCCGGCGCATCGGCGACGACGAGCGGCGCCACATGGCGTGGGGCACGTTCACGTGCCGTCGCCACGTCGCCGCCGACGACGCCAACTGGGGCGTCTTCGAAACCCGGATGAACGAGCTGATGCCGCTGGGGCTGCGCCTGATCGAGGAGGGCTTCGCCCTCTACGACCCGATGCCCTTCGGCCTGTCGGTGGACGAGTTCATGCAGTACGCGTCCGACAAGGGCATGCGCCGTTTCGGCACCATTTCCAGTGCCCGTGGGCGGCCGGTCGCCGAAATCGACCTCGACTACTCGCCGTTGCACTTGGAGGACACCTTCGCCGACGAGGACGAGAAGGCCCTGGCGGCCGCGTCGGTGTGAGGCATCGAGCGTGGGCCTTAGGGACGAAAATTGCCGCGAATTCGTCCATAGGCCCCACACTCGACGGGCCGGCTACTCGACCTTGCTGTCGCCGACAGCGTCCCCGGCGTCACCTGCGCCGATAATGGCGACCCGCCGCGCCCGGCTACGCCGCGCTTGCGATCGCCACTACCCGACCCAGACGGTCTTGGCGTTGACGAACGCGCGGATGCCGAGGCCGGCGAGTTCACGGCCGTAACCGGACCGCTTGACACCGCCGAAGCCCAGCTCGGGGTACGACACCGTCATGCCGTTGATGAACACCTGGCCGGCCTCGATGTCGTCGATGAAGCGCTGCTGCTCGGCCTCGTCGTTGGTCCAGGCGTTGGATCCCAACCCGAACGTGGTGGCGTTGGCGATCTCGATCGCCTCGTCGATGTCGGCGGCCCGGTACATCGACGCCACCGGGCCGAACACCTCTTCGGTGTAGAGAGCCATGTCCTTGGTGATGTCGGTGACCACCGTCGGCGGGTAGAACCATCCCGGCCCGTCGATGGGCTTGCCGCCGAGGCGGATCGTGGCGCCCGCCGCGGCCGCGTCGTCGACCTGCTTGGCGATGTCGTCGCGGCCGGACTCGGTGGCCAGCGGGCCCACGTCGGTGTCCGGGTCGGTCGGGTCCCCCACTTTGAGCCCGGCCATCCGCTCGGTGAACTTGTCGACGAACGCGTCGTAGATGTCCGTGTGAATGATGAACCGCTTCGCGGCGATGCAGGACTGGCCGTTGTTCTGGACGCGCGCGGTGACGGCGGTCTTGGCGGCCTCGTCCAGGTTCGCCGACGGCATCACGATGAACGGGTCGCTGCCGCCGAGCTCGAGCACGGTGGGTTTGATCTCGTCGCCGGCGATGGCGGCGACCGACTGCCCGGCCGGCTCGCTGCCGGTCAGGGTGGCGGCCGCCACCCGGGGGTCGCGCAGGATGCGCTCGACGGCACCCGACGAGACGAGCAGCGTCTGGAAGCAGCCCTCCGGGAAGCCGCCGCGGGCGATCACGTCCGCGAGGTACAGCGCGGACTGCGGCACGTTCGAGGCGTGCTTGAGGATGCCGACGTTGCCGGCCATCAGCGCCGGTGCGGCGAACCGGACGGCCTGCCACAGCGGGAAGTTCCACGGCATCACGGCCAGCACCACCCCGAGCGGTTGGTAGCGGGTGTAAGCCCGCTTGGCGCCCACCGCTTGCGCGTCGGCCGGCTCGTCGGCCAGCAGCTGCTCGGCGTTCTCCGCGTAGTAGCGAAAGCCCTTGGCGCACTTGAGTACTTCGGCCTTGGCCGACTTCAGCGTCTTACCCATCTCGCACGTCATCATCGCCGCGACGTCGTCGGCCTCTTTCTCCAACAGATCGGCGGTGGCGTTTGCCCACTCCGCGCGCTGGGCAAAGGTGGTGTTATGGCGGTAGTCCTGGAACCGGGCGTAGGCGCGGGCGATGGCCGCATCGACTTCTTCGGCGGTTGCCGGGGTGAAGGTCTTTACTGTCTCGCCGGTGGCCGGGTTGATGGTCGCGATGGGCACGCTGACATCCTTCGCTTCGGGGTTGGTAAGAGGTCCAACACCCAGCCTGCCACTATCGTTCCCTCAAGGGAGGTGCCGGATGAGTAAAGCCGCCGAGCTGATGGTCAAGTGCCTGGAAAACGAGGGCGTTTCCGTGGTCTTCGGCCTGCCGGGCGAGGAGAACATCCGCTTCGTGCAGGCCCTGGCCTCGTCGAGCATCCGCTATGTGCTGACCCGGCACGAGCAGGGCGCGGCCTTCATGGCCGAGATGTACGGGCGGGTCACCGGGCGGGCGGCGGTGGTGTCGAGCACCCTGGGTCCGGGTGCGATCAACATGCAACTCGGCGTCGCCGATGCCACCACCAACAGCACCCCGCTGGTCGCCATCTCCGCCCAGGTCGGCCAGGACCGGGAGTTCAAGGAGTCACACCAGTACGTCGACCTGGTGCGAATGTTCGCCCCCATCACCCGATGGGCCGCCGGGGTCCCCACCGCGCGCGCCATCCCCGAGATGTTCCGCAAGGCGTTCAAGGTCGCCGAGACCGAACGCCCGGCGGCGGTGTACCTGGCGGTGCCCGAGCACATCGATGCCGATGAGACCGACTACGACCTGACGCCGTTGCCGCGCAACGTCGTTCGTCCGGATGCGCCCGCACCCGGCCAGGTGGAGCGCGCGGTCGACATCCTGCGCAAGGCCAAGCGGCCGGTGGTGCTGGCCGGTCACGGCGCCGCCCGCGGCAACGCCACCGCGGCCCTGGTCCGGTTCTCCGAGCAGTTCGGCATTCCGGTCGCCAACACCTTCCACGGCAAGGGCGTGATGCCCGACGACCATCCCAACAGCATCGGGACCCTGGGGTTCATGCGGCACGACTACGTGAACTTCGGCTTCGACAACGCCGACGTGGTGATCGCCGTCGGCTACGAGTTGCAGGAGTTCGACCCCGTCCGGATCAACCCGCAGGCCGACAAGAAGATCATCCACGTCCACCGTTTCCCTGCCGAGGTCGACGCGCACTATTCGGTGGACGTCGGCATCATCGGCGACATCGGCTCTTCTTTGGATGCGTTGACGGACGCGCTGGACGGCCACTCCTACGAGGCGGACCCGGACGTCCCCGGCCACGGCTTACTCGCCGAGGAATTCGCCCGCGGGCAACAGGATTCGCGTTATCCGCTGGCCCCGGCGCGGGTGGTCGCCGACACCCGCGCGGCGCTGGGCCGCAGCGACGTCGTCCTGGTGGACACCGGCGCCACCAAGATGTGGATGGCGCGGCTCTATCCGACGTACGAGTGCAACACCTGCCTGGTGTCGAATGGCTTGTCCACCATGGGATTTTCGCTGCCAGGTGCGCTCGGTGTGAAACTGGCGCGGCCCGACACGAAGGTGCTGGCCGTCGTCGGGGACGGCGCGTTCCTGATGAACTCGCAGGAAATCGAGACCGCCGTCCGCGAGCGGATACCGCTGGTGGTGCTGATCTGGGAGGACGGCGGTTACGGGCTGATCGAGTGGAAAATGGACCTCGAGCTCGGCGCGCACTACTATGTGAAGTTCGGCAATCCCGACGTGGTCAAGTACGCGGAAAGCTTTGGTGCCAAGGGATATCGGATCAACAGCGCCGAGGAGCTGCTGCCCACGCTGCGTGCCGCTTTAGAGGATGACGGCGTCTCGGTGATCGCCTGCCCGGTCGACTACTCGGACAACTTGCGGTTGACCGACCGGCTCGGCGAGCTGGACGAGTCGCTGTGATTCACGGGCACATCCAGGCTAAGGGCGGGCAGACGCCGGTGTTCGGCGGAAGCCGCAACCCCGGCGGCTGGCCCTGGACCATCAGCGCGGGAAGGCCGGAGTCGGGCGCGAAGTAATAGGTGTGGCAGACGTTTCTGTCCCAGTCCGGCATCCGCCGCAGCTCGCCGAGGTTCGGGCACCACATCTGGCTGCAGATGTGGGAGGTGTAGCAGCCCGGTGGGCCCTCGGGCGGTGCACATTCCGGCGGCTGGTTGCCGCCGTTGTTGGTGGAGCAGACGGCGTGGGCCGTGCCCGCACCGAGCATCAGGTCCGCGGTCCACAGGGCGCCGGTGAGCGCCAGTGCCGTTGTCAAGATTGCGAGTGCTGATCTCATGCGTCGTTCCCTTTTTGCCCTCACAATTGTTGCTCCTGACTCCCCAGGCCGCCGAAGAATTTCCAAATTCCTTGCGCGAGTGTGCATCTATGGCGATTTCGAGCCGGTTCCTTCGCTGCCGCCGACGTTTACAAGGTGCAGAACGCGTTGCCGCCGCGTTGGCAGCCCCGCGCGCAATGGTGCGCCAACCTCGGAATCATCAATAATACGAGGCAGTTCGAGTCGACTGCCGGGGCAAGGATGTTCCCCGAGCTGAACGCGACCCCGCCGATGCTGTTGGGGCGCCCGATGAACGAATTGTCGAACATGGACGGCGCGATTAACCCGGCTGCGACCGAATCGAATTACGTTCTGCTGTATAGTGATTTCGCGGCGGGCATGGTGATTGTAGATCGGTTCCCGTCGACGTTGGAAGTGGTGCCGCACCTGTTCGGGGCCAGCAAGCGCCCGACCGGGCAGCGGGGCGCCCTGTTGTGGTTCCGTTGTGGTTCTGATGTGGTTGCGCCGCAGGCGTTTAGGTTGTTGTCGATCCCGACGATCGCCTAGCGGTAGGATTGCGCGCGGGGCTGGGCTTTTTGTTGAGGATTCCCCCGGCCCTGCGCGTCGGGGTGGCCGGGTTGGTTCCCGCTGTTTGCGGCGGCGGGACCCCGGCCACCATCGGCCAGCCACCCCGGCTCCGCGTCGACTCAGATATTCGAGCCGAATACATCTTGCGGTGTGGTGGGTGAAAGCGTCTCGACAATCTCGCCTTGGTCGGTGATCGTGATGGTGGTCAGCGGCGGATGTCCCTCGATGCGATTGTCTGCCCAGGGGTTAATCACCACAATCGGAAGATGCGATGCCACCGACCACGGCTGCATGTCATGGCTGAACAGGACGGCTGACACCCTGGCACCACGACTGGAATCAGGCCCGCGCCAATAGCCGTTCCGCTGGCGGAAGCGCTTCACAGACGACGGGTCGCCCTCGATGTAGGTGATCGCGGTCGAGCCGAACATTGCATCGGTAGCGTCTGCTATCTCGGCGAAATTGTTAACGCTTAGTACGGCGACGATCAGCGGTCGGTCGAGTGAGCCGGGTGCGCCGTAACGGCGGCCTTTAGTGCGCACAGCCTCGTGGATACGCTCTGTGTTTCGAATGACGAACACGCCGGATTGGGGTAGTGCACCAAGGAGTCGACGTCCTTCTCGGCGCTTGTCGGGAGAGCTTGGGTACGCGGTGCAGGTGAAAACCCAGTCGTGAAACGTGAAGTCTTTTTCCGGTGGCTCGCCCAGCTCGCCGATGGCATTGGCGGCATCGATCTGTGCCAGCACCTCGTCAGGGTCGAGCCCCTCCAGCCAATTGCCGATCTCGGTCTTGATCTGCCTTCGTCGTGGCTGTTGTTTGCCCTCCTGCTTGAATTCGAGCCCGATCAGGAAGTTGGGATTGGATATCTCGTTGATCGCGTCGTAGATTGCCGCCTCGATCCCAGGGTTCGTCGTTACCGGACCATCGGTCGCGGATACGACGGTGCACTCCACATACATCGACTGGCTTTCTCGGGTGACGAGGAAATCCGGCCTCGTCTCGACGCCATCGAGGCTTGGGTGAATCTCGATCGAGTAGCCCAGGCACCGGTACAGGGAATAGGTATAGAGTTCCCACCACGCTCCGAGATGCAGGCCTTGGTCGCTCACGGTGAGCGAATTGCGAAGCTGCTCCTTGTGCTCGTCGGGGTAATGGGTGAACCAGTCTTCCAGCAGCGACCGGATTCGCGAGAACTTCTCTCCCGCTGCACGATTGAGGAAGGAGTACGTACTTTCGGAGTAAAGGGCGGGACTGTCGTCCACCCTCTCGAAATCATCAAAGAGCGGGTCGGGACAAGCGTTTGTCACGCTACTGAATCCTATCGGAACCGGCGGACACCCGTGTGATGGCCAATCAGATGTCCGCCCACGGTGGCGGCGGCGCTGGCCTGACCCTCTCCATCAGGCCGCACGGCCCCGTCACTGGGCAGTCAAATTTTGACGGTCCTGAGTACGGCGCACGACGCAAAAACGTCCTACTTCTCGTCAATCTCCTCAACGACAAACGGGGTCACACCCACCAATTCAGGACGACGGCGGCGTTGGCGCGCGAGCTGGTCGTCGAGCAACGACTAATCAGTCCCCAGCCCGAAACCCCAGCGCAGCGCGTCGACAAGATCGGCCACCCACTGCACCGGTTGCGGTGCCGTCCATGGCCGCAGCACATGCGACGGGTGATACATCGACAAGATCGCCGGGCCATCGGCGGGCGGCTCGGCGGGCAGCTCGGCGGGCGCCGGAAATGGCCACCACCCGGCCACCGGCGCGGTTGGGCACTCGCGGCGGATCGCCCAGCGGGCGTCGTCGCCGAGCGCGATTATCAGGCGCGGGCGAACCATCGCCAGCTCGCGACGTAAAAACCTGGCACACCTGCCGATTTCGTCTTGCGTCGATCTACGGTTGCGGGGCGGGGCAGTGCACGACGTTTGTGATGAACAGGTCCGTTTTGGCCTTCCCCACTTCGTCGAGAGCGTCCAAGATCAGTCTTTCGCAACCACGGGTGAAGGGTTCACCCGTCTTAACGTAAGGGCCGCAAAGGGATTGGCCCACGATCATTACCGGTGAAGTTTCTGACCCAAACCCTGCGGCGGGCGGTTTGGCGAGATCGCGGCAGTCACGGCACGCCTTAATCTCTGCGACTAACCGGTCACGCACGGTGCTCACGAACTAAAACCCCCGAAAGCCATCACAGAGTATGTCAGCCTACGAAGCAGGGGTTTGGTGGTGGAGGACACAGGTTGATTGATCCTGGTGGTAGTAGCGTTATGCACCCCGCCATGACGGGTGTGCCGCAGGCGATCATCACGGCAACAACGCTTTTCGTGATACGCGACATGACCCAACTCCTCTATGCGTCGCCGTACCTTCCGGCCAATGTATCGGTGTCGGATCGTCCGCGTTAGGGACCTTCGACACTCGCCGTCTGCCGAACGTCACCAGAGATCACGACGGACCGACGATGACCAGCCGGGCCAGCGACCAGCACTGGCCACGCCCGCCAAGTCGGGTGGCCAGTGCCGTGGTGGGTTTTACCAAAACCCCAAAACGCCACCGGAAGCCGCGTAACAATCACGCGCATGAACGCCCTACTCGGCACCCTGGCGATTACAGCCACACTACTCATCCCGGCTCCGGCATCACCGCTCTCGACAACCCCGCCTGCAGCGCCCTCGACGGCATCCGGCTGCACCCCGCTCACTAACGGGGGTAACTGCTACGAGCCCGGCGAATTCTGTCGCAGCCGCGACCACGGATCGTCAGGGATCGCCGGTGACGGCGCGCCGATCGTTTGCCGCAACAACGACGGCTGGCGCTGGGAGCCTGCCTCCTAAGCCGATTGTCCCGCATCTGCGGATCGATAAGGGAAATAGAACCGCATCCGATATTTTGCGGCGGTTTAATCTGAGCAGCGAAAAATGAAGTTGGGCGCGCGGTCGCGTCCCTGAGCACATGCCACGATGCAAATAGGCCCCCCTACCTGCGGTGATTCACCCGGGGGTGTCGGTCGGGTGGGTTGGGTAGTGCCAGCTCAGGGGGCTTTTGATTCTTGACCTAATGAGCGTTCCGCAACGTGTTCTCGTTTTGGCGGATACTGTCTGGGGGTATTGCCTTGCGGTGCAAGGCGATTCGACGCGACGTAGAGCCAGTCGGGGATAGACGGGAAGCGGCGCACTTGATCCCCGGTGCGGAAGTCCAGCTGGCGTGTGCGCTGTGGGTCTTTCACGTCCGTGGCGTCGAAGATGAAGTACTCGCCCTTCGGGCCCAGTGTGTAACCGGCGCGTTCTCCTAGGCGCCAGATGGTTCCGAGCTCTAGCTCGGGTAGCTCGATGAGGTCGCCCTCGGCGAGCGCCTCGGGGGCTACGGTGTCGAAGTCGTCCACCGTTCTGACGGTAGTCGCTGATTGCGGGCCGACACCTGGGATTGGGGGCTGCGCGTTCCCTTTGAAGTGCGGCGATCAACCCGAAGCCGCTTCGGGTCGTCGCATTCTCGCAGCTCAGCGGTATGTGCACAACCTGCTGTTTCATTCCAAGGACCGCGGCTGCACCGCCCCGGGCTGCACCGTCCCCGGCTACCTGTCCGAGGTCCACCACGTCACCGACTGGACCCAGTGCCGCCGCACCGATATCGACAACCTCACCTTCGCCTGCGGACCCCATCACCGCCTGCTCAAACCCGACGGCTGGACCACCCGCACAAACACCAAGGGTGACACCGAATGGATCCCACTCCCGCGGCTGGACGGGGGGCGGCCGCGCAAAAACACCTTCCACCACCCCGAAAAACTGCTTCACCACGACGACGATGACGACGACGCGGCATAACTCAGCCGTGCTGGGTCGTTGCCGCCGGTAGCGCCATCGGCCGGACGTAGCCGCCGATCAGTGTCCGATGCCACCAGGCCCGCTCCCGGCGCAGCTCCGCGGGCGTGGTGAAGCGATACTCGTAGAGTTGCGCGCGTACGTACCGCGGCGGCGAATCCGGAAACGGATTGTGCCGCAACAATCGCAGGGTGGGCCGGTCGTTGCGCAGGAGGCGCTGCAGGAACGGTGTGAGCCACGGCTGCGCGTAGCCGGGCGAGATGGCGGCGAACCACATCAGCCAGTCCAGCCGCAGGTGATAGGGCGCCCACTGCCGCGGAAGCCGGCGCACGGCGCCGGGCTTGCCCTTGAATTCGTATTCCTTCCAAACGGTCTGGGTGGTCAGGTGTACTTCCTCGGTGCCTTCGATCACCACCTCGCGGCGGACGCGCCCGATGCTGCCGAACGCGCCGTAGGTGTTGACCAGATGAAAAGAGTTGAACGACATGTTCATTCGTTGGCGGGGGGACAGCATGTTGCGCACCGGCCAGTAGCTCATGAACAGCACCGCTGCGGCGAACGCGACGACCAACACGACGAACCACAGCGGCGTCGCCGAAAACGCCGGACGATGGGGCAGGCTAACCAAACCGAACCACGAGTCGTCGATCGCGCTGCACGCCAACAGGATCGTCACCCAATTGAGCCAGGCGAAGTTGCCCGACGCCACCAGCCACAGCTGGGTGACAACGATGACGGCCGCTGCGATGCTGGCCACCGGTTGCGGCGCGAACAACCCGAACGGCACCACCAGCTGCGAGAAATGGTTGCCCGCCACCTCGATTCGGTGCAGCGGCTTGGGCAGGTGGTGGAAGAACCAGCTCAATGGCCCCGGCATGGGCTGCGTCTCGTGGTGGTAGTACAGGCACGTCAGGTCGCGCCAGCACGGGTCGCCGCGCAGCTTGATCAGCCCGGCCCCGAACTCCACCCGGAACAGCAGCAACCGGGCCATCCACAGCGTCAGCAGCGGCGGAGCCACGTGATTGTTGCCGAGGAAGATCATCAGGAATCCGGTTTCCAGCAGCAGCGACTCCCAGCCGAACGAATACCAGGTCTGCCCGACGTTGACGATCGACAGGTAGAGCACCCACAGCGTCAGCCACATGAGCATGGCCGCCCAGACCGGCACCGCATCGGCCGCGCCGGCGACGATCGCCGCCGCCACCGCGGCGCCGAACCAGGAAACCACCGAGAACAGGCGATCGGAGTAGCGCAGATGAAACAGGCTCGGTGCCCGCCGAAACGACTGCCGGGCAAGGAACCGCGGGATCGGCTGTATCCCGTGCTCCCCGATCAACGCGCGGAACTGGGCCGCGGCCGCGACGAACGCCAGCAGATAGACCACGGCAACGCCGCGCTCGAGCACCAGTCTGCCGAGCCAATATTCGGGTGCGGAAAACCAGCGCATGGCCGTATCTCCTCGGACGGTCGCGGTCACACAGACCCGCATATCCAGTCAAGCAGGCGGTAAACCGGCAGCCAATACCTCTAACCGGCTATTCGTCGCGGCCCGGGCGCACCCGTTCGGGCAGAACCACCGCGCAAGTCACGAGCGCCGCCAGCGAAATCAGCGCCAGCAGCTGGACATTCGCGGAGTGGCCCGCGTAGCCGTCGACCGATCGCCAGGGATTGCGGGACAGCACCGCCCCGGCCAGGATCAGCCCGCCGGCGCTCACCACCATCGTCGCGCGGTCCAGGCGCCGACCCCGCAGCGCATACCGCAGGCCCAGGGCGGCCCCGACCACGGCGGCCCCGGCCGCGCCGGCGATCACCGCCCCGCAGGCCACCACGGCAACCGCCGCCCACGGCCCGGGCGTCCATGGCCGGGCGGGCGCGTCGTCGACCCGAGGGCGCCGGGTGCGCCATAGCGCGAGCATGGCCAGCAGCGGCAGCAAGGCCAGCCCCACCGCCAGCCCCACTCGGTACGGCGTGTTGGACGGGAAGGTCAGCGTGATGGTGCCGGGGTCGCCCGGGGGCACCACCCAGCCCTGCTGCCACCCGTTGACGGCCACCGGGGTCAGCCGGGCGCCGGAGGCGGTGCGCGCCACCCAACCGGGGTTGATGCTTTCCGGGATGACCAGTACTCGTGACGTAGCCGATGGCGGAGCCTGCACCTCGCGACGGTCCGGGCCCCAGGTCCGCCACACCGGGACCCCGACGGGGCTGGGCGTGGCGGCGGCGGCCGCTGACGGTGACAGGTCGACGCCGTCGACGACGAACTGGGCGCCCGGGCTGACCAACAGTTCCTGCTGGCCCGCCGGCAGCGCGATGGGATCGCGGTCGCAGGCCCGCGCCGCAATGGGCTCGTCGTCGAGCAGCGCGCCGACGGTGGTGCGGATCGACGTGTGCACGAACCGGCCCGCGACCGCGATCACCGGACCGTGGTCGCAGTCGACGGCGATCTCGCGCTCGCGGTCGCGGGCCGCGTCGGCGGGCGCGATCGGGTTGCCGTCGGCGCCGAGCGCCGTCAGCTCGGCCACCCCCGGCGGCTTGAGCTGGTCGAACCCCAACGCGTTGCGGTCGATCACGTCGTCCCAGTCCAGCAGGCTCACGGCGACGCTGTCGGTAACCCGGGGGTTGAGCGGGATCGTCTGCGGTTCACCGGGTTTCAACGCGTGGACCTGCGGGCCGTCGCCCAGGTTGACGGCCACCACCCTGGGGTGGGCGGGCACCGCCGACCGGCTGGGCACCAGCCGCAGCGCGGTGACCTCGGTGGGCCGCGGCAGGGTCAGCGTCAGCGTGGGGGCGGTCTTGTGTTGCACCACCCGCTGCGGCGCCGTCCACGCGGTGGCCGGGTCGCCGTCGGTCGCCGCGTACGCCGAGCCGAGGACGTCCACCAGGTCGGAGTCGCCCCGCGCCCGGGTGGTGCCCGGCTCGGCGATCAGGTCGGCCAGCTTGGGCCCCTGCCGGGGCCGCACCCACACCAGCGGGTTCACAGAGACCGGCGCCGGGACGGTCAGCGTCCGGCTGAGATTCACCGGCTCTTCGGGCGCCAGGGCCATCGACGGCGCGCAGCGCACCCCGTCGGGCGTCGGCGCGCAGCCCGGCCTGCCGAGCAATTCCGAACCCAGGTCCCAGCCCGCGACGGCCGAACCGGGCGGCGGCCCGGGGACCCGCACGGTGTGCCGCAGGTCGACCGGGTGGGCGAATCCGGACGCGTCGTACTGGGTGATCGACAGGTCGGTGACGCCGAATTGCACGCCGGGAGAGCCGTCGTCGGTGCCCGCGGCGGTGATCCGCACCCACGGCGTCTCGCCGTAGGGCAGGGCCGCGGCGAGCGGCTTGCCCGGCTCGTCGAAGCGCAGGGTGGTGCTGCCGGTCGCCGTTTCGAGCAGGATGCGGCGCACCTGCGCGCCCACGGCGGTCGCGCTGGGGGTCAGCGTGATCGCCGCGTTGGTCACCGGGTGGTCGAAATCGACCTGCAGCCACTGGCCGACGGCGGCCTGCAGGGAGTTGGACACCCAGGCGGTCGCCGGGTCGCCGTCGACCGCGGCGACGGGGGAGGTCGCCGGCGCGACGTCGGGCATCGCGGTGGAGTCCGACGACGAGCTCGACACGGTGACCCGGCCGCCGGTCCAGGCGCCGACGACCGGGTCGGCGCCGGGGACGGGATAGTCGGGTACCCGGTTGTAGGTGTGCCGCGCGTCGCCGTCGGCCCGGATCGCCGACGAATGCTGGTCCACCCGGCCGTAGTCCGTCTCGCGGGCCACCGGGGTGTCGGTGACGGTCACCGTCGGCACCGGCAGCCCGACGCCCCGCGCGTCGGCGGTCATCAGCACCGGACCCAGCGGCGGCCGGCCCTGCAGCCGGCGGCGCTCGTCGAGGCGCAGCAGCACCTCCGGTCCGCCGTCCACCCGCGGCAGCTGGTCGACGTCGGCGAAGTACGGCACTCCCGAACCACCGGCGACCCGATACACCTCGACGGCCGGATAGCGCGGGCGCAGGCCGCTGTCGGCGACGAAGCCCGCGAGGGTGCCGGGGCCCACCGGCTCGCCGAACTGCGCCACCTTCTGCAACCCGGGGGAACCGTCGACGGCGCGGTGCACCAGGATGGGCCGCGCGGAGCGCGACGTGTCCGGGTCCAAGTCGTTGCGCACCACCAGGTACGAAACGCCTTGGCGGGCAAGCGTATCCGCGAGCCCCGCCGACGGGCGCCCGGCGGCGAAAAGGCGCTGCACCGAATCGAGTGCCCGAATGGTCTGCGGCGGGGTCAGGGGGATGGAGTCGCGCACGCCCCAGGGGCTGCCGCCGAGCACCTGCAGCGGCTCGTCATGGCTGGTCCCCCACACCTGCGTGGCGAACGGCGCCCCCGGGACCACCAGCACCCGACCGGGGGTCGGGGTGCCCGAGTTGTGCCGGTCGAGCCAGTCGGCGGTTTCCTGCCAGTAGCGGGGTATCGCGCTGAAGGTGCCCGGCGGGGTCAGCCGCCCGGTCCACGCCAGCGACGTGCTCACCATCAGCGCCGTCAGCACGACGATCGCGACGGCCACCCGCCTGTCGCGCTCCGGGTGGGCGAACGCGCGCAGCCACCCCGAGGCGGGGGCCCGGCCGGGGAGCGGGACCCGCCCCAACACCTGGGCGACGCCCAGCGCGATCGGGATCCGGACCACCGACCCCAGCTTGTGCACGTTGCGCAGCGGCGCCCCGCCGGCGTCCAGGAACGCCTGCACCGCGTGCGCCACCGGCGAGCCGAGCCCACCGCTGTAACCGGCGGCCATCAGCGCCACGCCGGCCAGCAGCATCGTCACCAACCGCCCGCGGGCCGGCATCGCCGGACTGGCCAGGCCCGCCAGCCCGGCCGCCGCGACCAGGCAGGTGGCCAGGACGGCCGCGGAGCCGGTCACCAGCGGCGCGCCCGCCGTGGCGGTCGGCGCCACGTACGGGGTCCAGCTGTCGGTGCCGCGCAGTATCTCGGTGAGCGACGACCATTGCGTCGTCACACCGGAGGATTCGATGAAGTCCAGGAAGGGCGGGCTGATGGCCCGCAGCATCACCAGCGCCACCACCCACCACGCCAGCGCCAGGAACAGCGAAAGCAGCCACCACCCGGTATAGCGCCACCACAACCGGTTGGGCCGGTGGCAGGCCCACCAGATCACCGCCGGCAGGCAGCCGGCCAGCGTGGCGATGGCGTTGACCGCGCCCATCAGCGCGACGGCCAGACCGGCCTGCGCGGCGAGCGCTCGCACCGACCGGTTGCCCGACGCCCGCAGGGCCAGGATCGTGGGCAGCAACACCCACGGCGCCAGCATCATCGGCAGGGTCTCCGACGAGATGGACCCCAGGGTGGTCAGCACCCGCGGCGACAGCGCGAACGCCGCGGCGCCGATGACCCGCGACGCCGGGCTGCCGATGCCGAGCGCCTCGGCCACCCGCAACAGCCCCCAGAAGCCGACGGTGAGCAGCAGCGCCCACCACAGCCGTTGAGTGACCCACCCCGGCACCGAAAGCAGGTGGCCGATCGCAAAGAAGGTGCCGTGCGGGAACAGGTAGCCGTAGGCCTGGTTCTGCGCCTGCCCGAACGGCAGCTCGCTGTTCCACAGGTTGGTGGCCCGGGCCAGGAAGCGCAGCGGGTTGGCGGTGAGATCCAGTTTGGTGTCGGGGGAGACCCGTCCCGGCGACTGGGCGAAGCTCAGCAGCAGGGCGATCGCCCCGGCCAACCACAGCCACCGGCGCGGAAGGGGCACGGCCGACGAGCGCGGGGCCGGCGCGCCGGCCCACGTACTCGCCGCTGATTCCGATGGCGGCGACCCGCTACGCCCGGCTTCGCCGCGCTTGCGATCGCCGGATTCCGATGGCGGCGACCCGCTACGCCCGGCTTCGCCGCGCTTGCGATCGCCGGATTCCGATGGCGGCGACCCGCTACGCCCGGCTTCGCCGCGCTTGCGATCGCCGGATTCCGATGGCGGCGACCCGCTACGCCCGGCTTCGCCGCGCTTGCGATCGCCGGATTCCGATGGCGGCGACCCGCTACGCCCGGCTTCGCCGCGCTTGCGATCGCCGGATTCCGATGGCGGCGACCCGCTACGCCCGGCTTCGCCGCGCTTGCGATCGCCGCTAGCTACGGTTGCCGTACTCGACCCGGTTGAGCACTGACGACTGCGGATCGCCCCCGGGGAGTGGCGGTTTCGTGTCCTGCTGCACCATCAAGGTGATCCCGAAAATCGCTGCCGCGCCGAGCAAGAGACCAACCACCACGCTCGCGGCGGCGGGCGCAATGATCCGGTTCATCAAGGCTCCTTACAGCATCGGAAAACGTGGCGACGGCCTAGCGACAACCTAGCAGAAGCGCGGTTTGCGCCCCGGTGCCCTGGTCAGGGCAGGCAGTGCCCGTGAAAGCACCGGTCGCCGTATTGCACCTGATGGGGACCGAGCGGGATCAGCAGCGCGGGTCGGCCCCGCACCGGCGCCGCGCCGTGGTCGGCGACGGCCAGCGTGACGCCGACGGTGGTCGCGACGCCGACCGACAGACCGACCGCGATGCTGGCCGCGGCGGCCAGGGTGAAACCGGTCAACGCTGGCATCTTGGCCCCCTAGCCCCGCTGGCACCAGCCCAGGAGTGCCCCCGCACCCGAAGAAGAAAACCCCCGACGCAAACCCCGTCGCTCCCCAGATCCGGAGGCCCGGATAGCGCCATGAAAACATGGCCCGATGTCATTTTCGCGCACCCTGGCCGTGCTCGCGTCCGTGTCGGCGTTGGTGGCGGGCTGCGCTCACCACGCCGCGCGGCCTCCCGGCCCGTCGGCTTCGGTCAGCAAGCCGTCGGCCGCGCCCGCGCCGCCGGCATGCGGTGACCTCACCACGCTGCCGGTCCGCGACAAGCTGGCCCAGCTGTTGATGGTCGGCGTCAAGAACGCCGATGACGCCCGGTCGGTGGTCAACGGCTACCACGTCGGGGGCATCTTCATCGGCAGCTGGACCGACCTGTCGATCTTGAAGGGCCCGCTGGCCGACATCGTGGCGAAGGCCGGGCCGCTCCCGCTGGCGGTCAGCGTCGACGAGGAGGGCGGCCGGGTGTCGCGGTTGCGGTCGCTCATCGGGGAGGCGCCATCACCCCGGCAGCTGGCCCAGACCCAGACCGTCGCCCAGGTCCACGACCTGGCCGCCGAGCGCGGCAAGAAGATGAAAGACCTGGGCATCACCATCGACTTCGCGCCCGTCGTTGACGTCACCGACGCCACCGACGGCGTGATCGGGGACCGCTCGTTCGGCGGCGACCCCAACACGGTCACCGCCTACGCCGGCGCGTACGCGCAGGGCCTGCGGGATGCCGGACTGCTGCCGGTGCTCAAGCACTTCCCCGGCCACGGGCACGGCTCGGGCGACTCGCACACCGGCGGCGTGGTGACCCCGCCCCTGGCCGACCTGCAGAACGTCGACCTGGTGCCCTACCGCACGCTGGTGACCGCGGCCCCGGTGGCGGTGATGCTGGGCCACCTGCAGGTCCCCGGGCTGACCGGCGACGACCCGGCCAGCCTGAGCCCCGCGGCGGTGCGGCTGCTGCGGGACGGCGTCGGCTATGGCGGCCCGCCGTTCAACGGCCCGGTGTTCACCGACGACCTGTCCAGCATGGGCGCCATCTCCGACCGGTACGGCGTCGCCGAGGCGGTGCTGCGCACCCTGCAGGCCGGGACCGACGTCGCGCTCTGGGTCACCACCGACGAGGTGCCCGCAGTCCTGGACCGGCTGCAGAAGGCGGTGGCCGCCGGCGAACTGCCCGCGCAGCGGGTCGACGACGCACTCGGGCGCGTGGCGACCATGAAAGGCCGCAGCCCCGCCTGCGGCCACTAGCGGGTCGCCGCCATGGCCACTAGATCGCCTGTGCGCCCGCCGCGCGTTGCTTACCCTGGAGTCAGATAGCGGGGCTAAGAGAGGCATGCGATGGCGGGTGGCACCAAGCGCTTACCGCGTGCTGTCCGCGAGCAACAGATGCTCGACGCCGCGGTGCAGATGTTCTCGGTCAACGGCTACCACGAGACCTCGATGGACGCCATCGCCGCCGAGGCGCAGATCTCCAAGCCGATGCTCTACCTGTACTACGGCTCCAAGGAAGACCTGTTCGGCGCCTGCCTGAACCGCGAGATGAGCCGGTTCATCGACGCGGTGCGCGCCGACATCGACTTCACGCAGAGCCCGAAAGACCTGCTGCGCAACACCATCGTGTCGTTCATGCGTTACATCGACGCCAACCGGGCGTCGTGGATCGTGATGTACACCCAGGCCACCAGTTCTCAGGCGTTCGCGCACATGGTGCGCGAGGGTCGGGAGCAGATCATCGAACTGGTCGCCGGGCTGGTGCGGGCCGGCAGCCGCACCCCGCGGACCGAGCGCGAAAACGAGATGATGGCGGTGGCGCTGGTGGGCGCGGGCGAGGCGACGGCCAACCAGCTCAGCACCGGCGACATCGACGCCGACGAGGCGGCCGAGCTGATGATCAACCTGTTCTGGCACGGCCTGCGCGGCGCGCCGGAGGAGCGGGAGGCCGCCGCGGCGGCGCGGCCGGAGAAGGGCGGCCCCAGCGCCGGCGCCCGCTAACCCCTACATTCGACGTGTGGCTCGACCGCCCGCCCGCCGCAACGCCGAATTCTTCTGCGCCGTAGTCATCGTCGGGTTGCTGGCCGGGGTGGCCGGGCTGGCGGCGACGTTCGTGCTGCGCTTCGTCCAGCACGTCACCTACCACTACACCTTCGGCGCGCTGCTCGCCGGCGTGGCCGCGAGCAGCCCGGTGCGCCGTGCCGTGGGTCCAATGATCGGCAGCGCCTTGGCCGGGCTCGGCTGGTGGGCGCTGCGGCGCAGGGCAGCGGTGCCGCCGCTGGCCGAAACCATCGCCCGCCGGGAACCGGTGCCGCGGCTGTCCTGGAGCATCGACGCGCTGCTGCAGGTGCTGCTGGTCGGCTCCGGCGCGTCCCTCGGCCGCGAGGGTGCGCCCCGCCAGTTCGCCGCGGCCCTGGGCGACTGGGGCACCGCGTGGCTGGGACGGTTGACGTCGCGCGATCGCGAGATCCTGCTGGCGTGCGCGGCCGGTGCCGGGC
>NZ_LZJG01000193.1:0-12107 GCF_001667785.1 Mycobacterium sp. E3247
CACCTCCCGCAACACGCCCATCAGCTGGGCGGACAGCTCCTCCGTGGTGGCCCAGGACACCGAGGTGCCGCGGCCCGGGTTGTCGACCATCTTCAGCCCCAGCCGCTCAACGTTCGGGGTGGACCTGCTGGTCGCGCACACCGACGTCTACCTGGACGGCCAGATCCATTCGGAGCGGTTGACGGCGCGCGAGATCGTGACCGCGCTGCAGGTGCCGCTGGTGGACCCGGCCGACGTCGCCGCCCCGGTACTGCAGGCGACGGTGCTCTCCCAGCCGGTGCAGACCCTGGACTCGTTGCGCGCGGCGCGGCACGGCACGCTGGACGCCGACGGCGTCGAGGTGTCCGAGTCGATCGAGTTGCCGCTGATGGAGGTCCGCGCGCTGCTGGACCTGGGTGACGTGGCCAAGGCCACCCGGAAGCTCGACGACCTGGCCGAGCGGGTGGGCTGGCAGTGGCGATTGGTCTGGTACCGGGCCGTCTCCGAACTGCTCACCGGCGACTATGACTCCGCCACAACGCATTTCACCGAGGTGCTGGACACCTTCCCCGGCGAGCTGGCGCCCAAACTGGCGCTGGCCGCCACCGCCGAGTTGTCCGGCAACGTCGACAATCAGAAGTATTACCAGACCGTGTGGAAGACCAACGACGGGGTGATCTCGGCCGCCTTCGGTCTGGCCAGATGGCTGTCCGCCGAGGGCGATCGCGCCGCCGCGGTGCGCACCCTGGACGAGGTGCCGCCCACCTCAAGGCATTTCACCACCGCGCGCCTGACCAGTGCGGTGACCCTGCTGTCCGGACGGACGAAGAGCGAGATCAGCGAGGAGGACATCCGCGACGCCGCCCGGCGGGTGGAGGCGCTGCCGCCCACCGAACCGCGCGTGCTGCAGATCCGCGCGCTGGTGCTGGGCTGCGCGATGGACTGGCTGGAGGACAACAAGGCCAGCACCAACCACATCCTGGGCTTCCCGTTCACCGAGCACGGGCTGCGGCTGGGCGTGGAGGCGGCGCTGCGCAACCTGGCCCGGGTCGCCCCCACCCAGCGACACCGCTACGCGCTGGTGGACATGGCGAACAAGGTGCGGCCCACCAGCACGTTCTAGGTTTCGTCCGCCCCTTGCGCGATCGCGCGTGCGTCCAGGGCGGCGACACGCCGTACCGCCCCGCCCTGGGCGCACACTCAAAGCCGTGAGCGCACACGCGATTCGCCCAGCGCGGCACGAACCCGCCGCACGATAGCGGCGGGCCGGTCCTCCGCGACCACCCGCACAACGATCCACCCCATCCGCTCCAGCGTTTCCCTCCGCCGAATGTCCTTGACGTATTGCCTTCTGTCGGTTCGGTGTTGGTCGCCGTCGTACTCGACGGCGACCATGGGCTCCTCCCAGCCCAGATCCAGGAAGGCGAACGGGATGCCGTCGGCATCCAACACCGGTATCTGGGTCCGCGGCCGCGGCAGACCGGCGTCGATCAGGAGTAGCCGCAGGTAGCTCTCCCTGGGCGACTGCGCGCCGGCGTCGACCAGGTCCAGCGCTGTCTCCAATCGCCGCAGGCCCGGTGAGCCCGGGTGGCACCGCGCGACGCGCAGCACGTCGTCGGCCTTGAAGCCCGTCGCCCTGGCCAACGCGTCGAGGCGCGCCACGGCCGAGCGCACGGCCCCGCGCCTGCCGATGTCGAAGGCGGTGCGTTCGGGCGTGCTGACGGTGTACCCGCCGATGCTCTGCGTCTCGCCGTCCCGCAGCGCGGCGCGCCGCGTCAGCACCCCGATGGGTGCCCGGGGATTCGTGTGCACCAGCTCGACGGGCACGCCGTCGGGGATCCATTCGGTGCCATGCAGTCTGGCGGCGGCGGCCCCGACGATCGTCGCCCGGCGCCCCGACCACAGCCAGGCCGCCAGGATCCGGGTCTCCAGCGATGGCTCGGCGTCGCTCGAGGCGTAGACGTTCGGGAACACGGCGCGATAGCGCGTTCTCAGCTGATGCCGGGTCACCACCCCGGCCGCCAGCGCCTCGGTGCCGATGAACGGATCCATGCCGGGAACGCTCGCACGCGCGCGGCTGAACACGTGTGCGCCCATCCACAGCGAAAACATAGGTATATGCCGCACAGTTGACGCATGCCCGGCCAGTCCACCGCATGGATCACCACCGCCCGCGTGCTGCGGCGGGCCGGGTTCGGGGTGACCGGACCCGAGGTGGACGCCGTGCTCACCGCGGGCTGGCCGCGGCATGTCGACGCCATGCTCGCCGCGGACCCCGACGCCGACCCGGGCGCGCTCGCCACCCCCATGCCCACGCTGCAGCCGCCCGGCCCGCCCGGGAAGGGCGCCACGCCGGCGGCCCGCAAACGGTACAACCAGCAGCTGACCGAACAGCAGGGCGCGCTGTCCGACTGGTGGCTGCGCCGCATGGTCGGCGTGCGGCAGCCGTTCGGCGAGAAGCTGACCCTGCTGTGGCACAACCACTTTGCCACCTCGGCGCAGAAGGTCCGGGTGGCCGCGTACATGGCCGCGCAGAACCAGAAGCTGCGCACGCTGTCGCTGGGCGACTTCCGCACCCTGGCCTATGCGATCCTGACCGACGCCGCGACGCTGCGCTGGCTCGACGGGCAGAGCAGCACCGCCAAGGCGCCCAACGAAAACCTGGCGCGGGAGTTCATGGAGCTCTTCGCCCTCGGGCACGGCAACGGCTACACCGAGGACGACGTCCGCAACGGCGCCCGCGCGCTGACGGGGTGGGTGATCGGCGCCGACGGGCACACCTCGCTGGCCGCCAAACGCCACGACGGGACGGCCAAGACGCTGTTCGGGCTGACCCGCGACTTCGACGCCGCCGGATTCTGCGATGCCGTACTGGCGCAGCCCAAGTCGGCGGAGTATGTCGCCGGACGGCTGTGGCGGCAACTGGCCTCCGACGACCCGCCGTCGGCCCCCACGCTGGACAGGCTGGTCTCCGCCTACGGACCGGGCCGCGACCTGCGGGCGCTGACCCGGGCGATCCTCACCGCCGACGAATTCGTCGCCGGCCGCGCCACCGTCGTCAACACCCCGGTCGAATGGCTCGTCGGCGTGCTGCGCGCCCTGCGCGTGCCCCTCGACGGCGCCACCGGAAAGTTCGCCGACGCGACGTTGCACGCGTTGGGCCAACGGCCCTTCTACCCGCCGAGCGTCGGCGGCTGGCCGCAGGGCCAGGTGTGGCTGTCCACCGCCAGCGCCGAAGCGCGGCTGCGGGCCGCCGCCCGGCTCGCACACGCCGGCGACCTGTCCGGCATCGAGGGCGCCGCGCCCGCCGACCGCGTCGACGCGGTCGGCTACCTGATCGGCGTCGGAGACTGGTCGGACCGGACCGCCACGGCGCTGCGGCCCCTGGTGCGCACCCCGCCGCGGTTGATCGCGGCCGCCGTCAACACGCCCGAATACCTGACCTCATAGCGAGATCCGACGATGCCCGAGATGAATCGCCGCAAGTTCCTGATCGCCAGCGCCGGCGCCGGCGCGGTCGGCCTGCTCTCCGGCGCGGTGGCGGTCGAGTGGCCCGATTTGATTCGCGCGGCCCACGACCGCCCGCTGGCCGACGGGGCGGGCGTGCTGGTGCTGATCACCCTCGCCGGCGGCAACGACGGGATCAACACCCTGATTCCTTACGCCGACAACGCCTATCACGACGCCCGGCCGGAACTGGCCTACGCCCCCGGCGACGTGCTGCACCTCGACCAGACGCTGGGACTCAACCCCGCGCTCAAGGGCCTGGCCCAGCTGTGGGACCAGCGGCAACTGGCCATCGTGCGGGGCGTGGGCTATCCACGGCCCGACCACAGCCACTTCCGGTCCATGGACATCTGGCAGACGGCGTCACCGGCCGAGCCCGTGTCGACGGGGTGGATCGGCCGCTGGCTCGACGCCACCGGCGACGACCCGCTGCGGGCGGTCAACATCGGGCCCGTGCTGCCCGCGCTCGCGGTCGGGGAAAAGCACACCGCCGCGGCGCTTTCCACGACCCGGTCGCCCGACGAACAGGGCCTCGACGCCTTGATGGGCGCGCTCGGGACGGACGACCCCGGCGACAGCCCGGCGATGGCCGCCGTGTGCAAGTCCTACCGCGCCGCGCGCAGCACCGGCAAGACGTTCGGATCGCTGAAAGCGTCCGGACGCCAAGGCAACTCGCTGTCCGCGCAGCTTGACATGGTGGCCGCCGCCGTGCGGGCGCGCGTGCCGACACGCGTCTACGCGGCGCAACTGGGGGGTTTCGACACCCACGCCGGTGAACGCGACACGCAGCAACGGCTGCTCGGGACGTTCGACGAGGCGGTCACCCGGTTCCTGCGGGACGTGGCCGGCCACAACGTGGTGGTGATGGCGTATTCGGAGTTCGGCCGCCGGGTGCGCGCCAATGCATCCCAGGGCACCGATCACGGCACCGCCGCCCCCGTCTTCGTCGCGGGCACGCCCGTGCGCGGCGGCTTCTACGGCGAGGAACCCGGCCTCACCGACCTCGACGACGGGGATTTGAAGTACACCACCGATTTTCGCGACGTGTACCACGAGCTGCTGGTGCGGACGGTCGGGACCGATCCCACGCCGTCGGTCGGCGCCGGCCGCAAGAGCCTGGGCTTCCTAACCGCCTAGTGCGCTCACACAGTCGCGGGCGATGGCCAACTCTTCGTTGGTCGGGATCACCAGCACGGCGATCGGGGATTCATCGGCGGAGATCTGCCGGGCGCCCTTGCCGCCGCCGAGGTTGCGGCGCTCGTCGAGCACGACGCCCAACTCCTCCAGGCCGGCGACCGCGTCGCGACGCACCGCCGCGTCGTTTTCCCCGATGCCGCCGGTGAAGGTGATGACATCGGTGTGCCCCAAAACGGCCAGGTAGGCGCCGATGTACTTGCGCAGCCGGTGTGTGAACACGCTGTAGGCCAATTGCGCCGCGCCGTCGCCGGATTCGATCATGGTGCGCAGCCGCCGGAAGTCGCGCTCGCCGGCCAGGCCCAGCACCCCCGACCGCTGGTTGAGCATGGACTCGACCTCGTCGACGGTCATGTTCGCGGTGTGGCAGAGGTAGCTGACGATGCTGGGGTCGATGTCACCGCTGCGGGTGCCCATCACCAGGCCCTCCAGCGGCGTCAGGCCCATCGACGTGTCGAGGGGACGCGTGCCGGCGATCGCCGAAGCGGAGCAGCCGTTACCCAGGTGCAGCACAATCTGTTTCAGTCCCCGCAGCGGCCGGTCCAGGAAGTCGGCGGCCTGCTGGCTCACGTACCGGTGCGACGTGCCGTGGAAGCCGTAGCGGCGGATCTTCCAGCGCTCGGCCAGCCCGCGGTCGATGGCATAGGTCGCGGCCGCGGGCGGCATGTCGTGGAAGAACGCCGTGTCGAAGACCGCGATGTGGGGAACGTCGGGCAGCAGCTTGCGGGCCACCTCGATGCCCTTGACCGCGGGCGGATTGTGCAGCGGCGCCAGTTCGGACAGCTCGTCGAGCTTGTCGATCACCGCGTCATCCACCGGTGTGGGCCGGTAGAAGGTGTTGCCGCCGTGCACGACTCGGTGGCCCACGGCCACCAGGCCGCAGGCACGCAGGTCGATGCCCTGCTCGGACAGCGTGTCGAAGGCCTGACGCAGCGCGGCGTCGTGGTCGCGGACGGGGGACGACCCCTCGCCGATCCGCTCGACGTTCCCGGTCGCCCGGGCCGCGCCGGAGTCGGGGTCGAGCAACTGGTATTTCAGCGAGGACGACCCGGAGTTGATCACCAGCACAACCCGGCCGGCGCTAGCCACGGATGCCCTGCGCCTGGATCGCGGTGATGGCAATGGTGTTCACGATGTCTTCGACCAGCGCGCCGCGGGACAAATCGTTCACCGGCTTGCGCAGGCCCTGCAGCACCGGCCCGATCGCGATCGCCCCGGCGCTGCGCTGGACGGCCTTGTAGGTGTTGTTGCCGGTGTTGAGGTCGGGGAAGACCAGCACCGTGGCGCGGCCGGCCACCGGCGAGTCGCGCAGCTTGGTGGCCGCGACGGACGGCTCTATCGCGGCGTCGTACTGGATGGGGCCCTCGACCGGCAATTGCGGTGCCCTGAGCCGGACCAATTCCGTTGCCTTCCTGACCTTGTCGACGTCGGCCCCGGTGCCCGATTCGCCAGTGGAGTACGACAGCATCGCAACCCTCGGCTCGATGCCGAACTGCGCCGCGGTGCGCGCGGAGGAGATCGCGATGTCGGCCAGCTGTTCGGGCGTCGGGTTCGGGATGATCGCGCAGTCGCCGTAGGCCAGCACGCGATCGGGCAGGCACATCAGGAAGATGCTGGACACGGTGGAGACGTCGGGGACGGTCTTGATGATCTCGAAGGCGGGGCGAACGGTGTGCGCGGTGGTGTGGGCGGCGCCGGACACCATGCCGTCGACCATGCCGTTGTGCACCAGCATGGTGCCGAAATACGTTGCATCGCGCATGATTTCGCGGGCATGCTCGACGGTGACGCCCTTGGCCCTGCGGAGTTCTGCGTACTGGTCGGCGAACCGGAAGCGCAGGTCGCTGGTGAGCGGGTCGATCACGTGCGCACCGTCGAGGTCCACTCCGAGTTCGCCCGAACGCTGGCGGATCTGCGCCTCGTCGCCGAGCACGGTGAGGTCGGCGACGCGGCGCTGCAGCACCCGGCCGGCCGACCTGAGGATGCGATCGTCGTCGCCCTCGGGAAGGACGATGTGCTTGCGATCCGAACGCGCCTGCAGGGTCAGCCGGTGGATGAACATCTGCGGCGTGGTCACCGTGGGTATCGGGATGGCAAGCTGCGCAAGCAGGTCCGAGACGTCGACGTAGCGGTCCATCAGCTCCAGCGCGGTGTCGATCTTGCGCTGCGAGCTGGCCGTGACGCGGCCCCGGGCGGCGGCGGCCGCGCTCGCGGTGTCGTAGGTGCCCAGCGTGGTACCGATGATGGGCAGTCGCAGCCGCAGCCCGGCGACCAGCGAAGCGATCGACGGATGGAGCCGGAAGCCACCGTTGAGGATGATGCACGACAGCGACGGAAAGCCTTCGGCCGCATGGGCGCTGGCCACGGCGAGCACCACGTCCGAGCGGTCACCGGGGGTGATGACCGCCATGCCGTCGCCCAGCCGCTCCAGGACGTGGTCGGCGGTCATCCCGGCGACCAGCACGCCGGTGACCTCGCGTTCCCGCAGCGATTCCTCACCGCTGACGGGCGTTCCGCCGACGGCCTTTTCGAGTTCGGCCACCGTCGGCGCGGACAGCAGCGGTTCTTCGGGCAGCACGTAGCTGCGCTGCGGGAAGGCCTCCAGCGCCTCGGCGACCTCCCCCAGCCGCGCCGGTTCGCAGCGGTTGGCCACCACCGCGGCGGTGTGGGCGCGCTGGGCGGCCAGCTCGGCCAGGCACACCTCGACGACGCGCGCGATCTCCTCGGGGGTGCGGCCCCGGCCGCTGACCGTGAGCAGTACCGGCGCCCCGAGGTTGACCGCGATGCGGGCGTTGACCGACAGCTCGGCCGGCCGGGCGACGTCGGTGTAGTCGCTGCCCACGATCACCACCGCGTCGCAGTCGTCGGCCATCGCGTGGTAGGCGTCGACGATGGTGGCGATCGCGGTATCGGTGTCTGCGTGCAGCTGCTGGTACGTCACACCGAGGCACTGCTCATAGGGCACGCCCGCGGTGGTGTGCTGCAGCAGCAGGTCCAGGATGTAGTCGCGGTCCTTGCCGTCGGTGACCCGCGTGATGGGACGGAACACGCCGACCTTGGCGACGGTCGCCGTCAGCCGGTGCAGCAGCCCCAGCGCGAGCGTCGACTTGCCGGTCTCCGGTTCCGGAGCGGCGACGTAGATCGCGGACGGTTCAGCCAAGTCGCCGCAGCCTGGGGGCCAGGTCCTTTTCGAAGAGGTCCAGGAACCGGCGCTGGTCGTGGCCGGGGGCGTGGAACACCAGGTGGTTGAGCCCCCAGTCGACGTACTGCTTGACCTTCTCGACGGCCTCGTCGGGATCGGACGCCACGATCCAGCGCTTGGCGACCTGCTCGATCGGCAACGCGTCGGCGGCCTTTTCCATCTCGATCGGGTCGTCGATGCTGTGCTTTTGCTCGGCGGTCAGCGACAGCGGCGCCCAGAACCGGGTGTTTTCCAGCGCCAGCTCGGGATCGGGGTCGTAGGAGATCTTGATCTCGATCATCTTGTCGATGTCCTCGACGGATCTGTCCGCGGCCGCTGCCCCTTCTAAGACGGCCGGAATCAGCTTGTCCTTGTAGAGCTCCTCGCCCTTGCCGGAGGTGCAGATGAAGCCGTCGCCGGCCCGCCCGGCGTACTTGGCCACCGCCGGGCCGCCGGCGGCGACGTAGATCGGGACGCCGCCCTCGGGCACGTCGTAGATCGAGGCGCCCTTGAGCCGGTAGTAGTCGCCGTCGAAGTCGACGCGGTCGCCGCGCCACAGCTCGCGCATCAGGCGCACCGATTCGCGCAGCCGGGCGAACCGCTCCTTGAACTCGGGCCACTCGCCCTCGTATCCGGTGGCGATCTCATTGAGCGCCTCGCCGGTGCCCACACCCAAAAAGATCCGGTCCGGGTACAGGCAGGCCATGGTGGCGAAGGCCTGTGCGATGACGGCGGGGTTGTAGCGGAAGGTCGGCGTGAGCACCGAGGTGCCCAGCACGATCCGCTCGGTGCGTTCGCCGACGGCGGTCATCCAGGCCAGCGAGAACGGGGCATGCCCGCCCTCGTGCCGCCACGGCTGGAAGTGGTCGCTGACGGTTGCGCTGTCCATGCCGTGACCCTCAGCGGCCACGGCGAGTTCGACGAGTTCACGCGGTGCGAATTGCTCGGCGGATGCCTTGTATCCAAGTTTCAGTTCAGCCACGGGTCATTTCTACTCCTAGGTTGACGGTCGCGACCCGCCGCGCCCGGCTTCGCCGCGCTTGCGATCACTACTCGCGGCGATCGCTCCTACACTCGCGGGCATGGCGCAGCTGGTTCAGGTCACCGACACCGTGTACCTCGCTCAGGAGCACGCCGTGAACTGGACGTTGGTCGTCGACGGCACCGGCGTCATGCTGATCGACGCCGGCTATCCCGGGGACCGCGAGGACGTCCTGGGCTCGCTGGCCAAGCTGGGCTACCGGGTGGCCGACGTGCGCGCCGTCCTGTTGACCCACGCCCACATCGACCACCTGGGTTCGGCGATCTGGCTCGCCGGCGAGCACGGCGTGCCGGTGTACTGTCACGCCGACGAGGTGGGGCACGCGAAACGGGAGTACCTGGAGCAGGTGTCGACTATCGATGTGGCACTGCGCATCTGGCGCCCGCGCTGGGCGAGGTGGACGGCCCACGTGGTCCGCAGCGGCGGCCTGATCCGCGACGGCATCCCCACCGCCCAGCCGCTGACCGCCGAGGTGGCCGCGGGCCTGCCGGGCCAACCGCGGCCCGTCTTCAGCCCCGGCCACACCAACGGGCACTGCTCGTACCTGGTCGACGGCGTGCTCGTCAGCGGCGACGCGCTGATCACCGGCCACCCGCTGTTACGCCACCGCGGGCCGCAGCTGTTGCCGGAGATTTTCAGCCACAGCCAACGGGATTGCCTCCGCACCCTGTCCGCGCTGGCGCTGCTCGACACCGAGGTCCTGCTGCCCGGGCACGGCGACGTGTGGCGCGGACCGATCCGGGAGGCGACCGCCGCGGCGCTCGCGCTGGCCGGCGCCTGACGACGTGGGCCTACACTCGGTTGGGGTGGGCGCGAAGGGGCACGGATGACCACCGTCGATATCCAGGGCCTGGCCTTCGCCGGCGTGGCGCGGCAGGCGCGCTTGGTGCGCGATCGTGAGGTTTCTCCCCGCGAGTTGGTGGCGCTCTACCTGGAGCGGATAGCCGAACTGGACCCGGCGTTGAACGCATTTCGCGTCGTGCTGGCCGAGCAGGCGATGGCAGCGGCCGCACACGTCGAACGGCGGCTGGCCGCCGGGGAGATGCTGCCGCTGGCGGGCGTGCCGATCGCGGTCAAGGACGACACCGATGTGGCGGGGGTTTCGTCGATGTGCGGCACCGGGATTGACACCGGGCCGGTGAGCAGCGACAGCGCGGCGGTGCGGCGCCTTCGGGCCGCCGGGGCGGTGATCATCGGCAAGACGCATCTGCCCGAGTTCGGTGCCGTCCCGATGTGCGAGTCGCCGACGTGGGGCGTGACACGCAATCCGTGGCGACCGAACCGGACCACGGGGGGCTCCAGCGGTGGTTCGGCGGCTGCGGTGGCGGCCGGCATGGTGCCCGGGGCGCTGGGCACCGATGGGGGCGGCTCGGTTCGCATTCCGGCCGCGTGCTGCGGGGTGGTGGGCCTCAAGGGCCAGCGCGGCTGGATCAGCACCAAGCAATCACCCGAGCGGGCCTATCGATTCCACGGGCTGCACCACATCGGAACGCTGGCCCGCAGCGTCGCCGACGCGGCGCTGCTGCACGACGCGATGGCCGGCGCCGAGCCCGACGACGAGATCGCCTCGGTGTCGCCGGCACCTCCGTTGACGGACGCGGCGGCGGGCCCACCGCGCCGGCTGCGGATCGCGATGTCGTTCAAACCGGTGATTCCCGTGCCGGTCAGCGAGGAGGTGCGCCGGCCGGTGTTGGAGACGGCCGAGTTGCTGCGCTCGCTCGGTCACGAAGTCGTTGAGCGTGATCCGGTCTACCCGCTGCCCGCGATTCTCTCGATGTTCGCGCTGATGATGCACGGGCTCGCCGAGGAAATCGAGCGGCTGCCCACACCGGAGCTACTGGAACGGCGGATTCGGGCCGAGGGCCGCACCGCCCGGATGATCCCCGACTGGCTGGCTCACCGCGCGCTGGCCGCCCGCGACCGCATGAGCGAGCGTGGGCTGCGGCCCATCGCCGATTGCGACGTGCTGATGACGCCGGTGCTGGGTAAGCCGCCGGTGCCCGTCGGGCACCTCGACGGGTTGGGCCCCACGCGCGCCATGGCGCGGGTGTTGGCGTTCATGCCGTTCACCCCGCCGCAGAACTACACCGGACAACCGGCCATGTCGATTCCGGCCGGGATCTCGGCCGGCGGCCTGCCCGAAGCGGTCCATCTGGTGGGGCGGCCCCACGATGGGTCAACATTGATTTCCCTTGCCGCGCAACTGGAATCAGTGCGCCCGTGGGCGCAGCGCCGTCCACCGGCCGCGCGGTACCCCACACCGGCTTAGGGCCAACTCGCGATGGCACACGCTGTGATAACCGGAGCAAGCGGGCTGCTGGGATCCAATCTGACCGCCGAGCTGATCGCGCAGGGGCACGCCGTCACCGCCACCCGGCGCCCGAGCACCGATACGAGTTCACTGGCCGACCTGCCGGTCAAGTGGGTCTGCGCCGACCTCGGCTCGGTCGCTGATCTACGCGACGTGTTCGCCGATGCAGAAGTTGTATTCCACTGCGCCGCATGCGTTTCGACCAGGAGACGGGTCACACCGGCGATCTCGGCCGTCAATGTCGGCGTGACGCAAGCTGTCGTCGAGGCCGCGATCGCCACCGGCACCCCGCGCGTCGTGCATACCTCGACCGCGAACACGATCGGACCCGAACCCGACGGCGCACCCGCCGACGAGCAGACCCCGTGGGGGTGGGACGAAGCCGGGCTGGCAGGGGCCTACCCGGTCACCAAACGGCGCGGTGAGATCCTGGTGCAGCGGGCCTGCGACAAGCTGGACGCGGTCATCGTCAACCCCACATACCTGGTCGGCCCGCGCGACGCCAGACCCAGTTCCGGCCGGCTCATCGTCGAGATCGCCAACCGCAGAATTCCCTATTGGACACCGGGATACAACAATTTCGCGGATGTGCGCGAGGTGGCGCGCGGCATGATCGCCGCCTGGCTGCACGGGAAGCGCGGCGAACGCTACATCCTGGGTGGCCAGGAGTTGACGTATCGCGAGTACATCGATCGAGTGGCGCGAATCGTCGGGGTCGACCCGCCGCGTAGACGGTTGCCCTATCCGGTCGCCTGGATCGGGGGTAAGGCCGGCGACCTCCTCGAGGTCGTCACCCGTCGGGAAACCACGGTGAACTCGATGTCCGTCGGATACGCGTTCACCGACCTTTACCGCTACCGCAGCGACAAGGCGGTGCGAGAACTGGGCTACGT
>NZ_LZJG01000194.1:0-25967 GCF_001667785.1 Mycobacterium sp. E3247
AAGTCGGTTCGGCCGGATGGCCGTCGAGCTGGACGCCGACCCCGGCCGGCAGCGCACTCAGCGTGATCCGCGCGGCGGTGTCCGTGGCCACCGTGATGGTCGACGCCGGCAGCGGTGCCAATCCGGCCCGCTGGACATCCACCGTGATCGCGGCGACGCCGGCGAGCCGCAGTGTCAGATACGGCAGCGGACCCACGGGCGGACCCACCCGCCAGTCCAGTTCGCTGTAGACGCCGGGGGTCGGGTCGAAGTTCAGGAGGAACCCGCGGTGATGCCGAACGGTGTGCGTCGGATCCGGGCGCGCGTACGACCGCGCGTCGACCTCGGCCACGGCCCCACGCCGCGCGGTCGCCGCGGGATCCGCGGTCAGGCCGGACAGCCACCACACCCGATGCGGCCCGATACCCAAGTCGTCGCGCACCAGTTGCGGGTGCCACGCGAACGTGATGTGCCCCGGATCTGCTTGGCGCACACCGGTTTCCATGTGGGCGATAGGGTCTTCGAACTTGTCCTGCAGCACCCAGGCGATGTGATCCTCGAACGGATACACCGTGAAGCGGTGCCGGTAGCCCAGCCGGTCGAGTTCGAGCACCTGCTCGGCGGCCGACGGGAACGGCACCAGCTCGTCGACCAGTCCGTGCGCGATCACGTAGGGCAGCCAGCGGGCGTTCACCAGCAGCTTCCAGGTATCGCCCTCGCGGGCGCACGGCGAGTCCGGGTCCAGGTCGGCCGGGATGTCGACGTCGGGAAGCAGCCGCACCCCGCACGTCGGCGGGCCGGCCAGCACGACGGCCTGCGAAAACACTTGCGGATAGGTCAATCCCAGCTTGTAGGCCGCATAGCCGCCCATCGAGTAACCGGAGATCACGGTGCGGTTGGGATCGGTGCCCAGTTGCTCGGCGACGCGCGCCCACACTTCCCAGACGTCCAACTCCCCGGTATCGAAGTACCACGTCGACGGCCCTCGGGCCAGCGGCGTGATCACCACCGAGCCGCGCACCTCGCACACCTGGTGCAGCAGGCGGGGGTCGATCGCGGCAAACTGGCTCTGCCCCAACGCAAGCGAATGCAGCAGCAGGGTGAGCGGCAGCGCCCGGCCCGGCTTGAAACTCGATGGCAGGCACACCGAATACGGCTGCACCCGGCCGAGGAACTGCGGCTTGGTGCTCAAGATGTCGTCGGCCGCCACACCTTGGCCCAGCTCGATCGAGGACACATACCAGCGCGTCGACGGGCCGGTGATCACCGGCTCGGCAGCGGTCTCGCCGGCCGCCAGCCACGCCCACTCCACGCTCACGGCGAACCTCGACACGTCGCCACCCGTCAACGCGTCGGCCTGCGCCGCGTCCGACCAGAAGTTCAGGTGCGGCGGCTCCTGCTCGTTGGTGCGGAATGCGACGTTGTACACGTTGGGTTGGCCGGGCAGCGCGCCGCGCTCGGCGGGCACGTCGGCGAACCCGTCGCCGGCCGCGTTGGCCAGCCCCGCGCCGAGCCGCACCGTCCAGGTGCCGCTCGGCTCCAACAGAGTCCGCGGCACCTGCGCCAGAAACGTTCGCGATCCCATGTCGACGCTGTGCTGCACCGGCGTCGTCGACTGGGTGGTCAGGTCGATCAGCGCGGCACCGCTGCCCGAAATCCGCAAGGCCATGTCGATTCCGGCCGAGCGCACCCCGGCCCCGGCGGGCCACTGGTCCGGCGCGGTCCGGGCCGGGTCGGTGTCGAGAGCGAACAGGGCGATGGGCACCGACGCGTCCAGCAATGTGTTCCAGTCGACCCGCCACCACGTGTGGGTTGCGGTGAGCCCGATCGCGACCCGGAAGATGTCGGCGCCGTTGCGGGCGGCGGGGCCGTCGGGATAGATGTAGGTTCCGCGCGGCGGCGCCTGCACTTTCAGGTCGCCGATCGGCAGGCCCGTCGCGCCGTGGTCGTCGTACAGAAAGTCGGTCCAAAACAGGGCCCCACCGGCCACGCGGCCCGCGCCGCAGGTGCGCGGAAACTCCTCGCCGAATGGCCAGCCCGACGGCACCGGGAGCTGGGGCTCGCGGCGCAGCGCCGCCGGGGGCACCCCCTCGGGCATTCCGTCGACAACGACCAGTTCAGCCGGCGGCGCGGGTGCCGTCGGGGCGGGATGCACCAGCGTATCGGCGATGTGGCGTGCGATGCGGATTGGAAGGAGAGTCAAATCCAGAAGTGACATCAAGGCCAACGTACGCCCCGATAAGCGCCGGATGCTATGCCACGGGCACCACGATCAGGTCGTGCGGCCGGTTGTTGACGGCCAGCGCGCCGCCTTCGGTCACCACGACGATGTCCTCGATGCGGGCGCCCCAGCGGCCCGGGAAGTAGATGCCCGGCTCGACGGAGAACGCCATGCCCGCGGCCAGCGGCAGGTTGTTGCCCGTGACGATGTAGGGCTCCTCATGGACGGACAACCCGATGCCGTGACCGGTGCGGTGCACGAAAGCCTCCGCTAGCCCGGCGTCGGCCAGCACGTCGCGCGCGGCCGCGTCGACTTGCTCGGCCGTCACGCCCGGACGCACGGCGTCGACGGCCGCGCGCTGCGCCCGCTGCAGGATCGAATATTGCTGTGCAACTTCGGGATCCGGCTCGCCAATGCTGTAGGTGCGGGTCGAGTCGGAGTTATATCCCGGCTCGTAGGCGCCCCCGATGTCGACTACGACGATGTCGCCGACTTGCAGTTCGCGATCCGAGTAACCATGGTGCGGGTCGGCGCTGTGCGGCCCGGAACCGACGATGATGAACGCCACCTCCGAATGGCCTTCGGCCACAATCGCTTCCGCAATGTCGGCGGCCACGTCGGCCTCCGTCCGGCCCGGGACCAAGAACTCCGGCACCCGGGCGTGCACCCGATCGATGGCCGCGCCGGCTTTGCGCAGCGCGTCTGTCTCGCATTCCTCCTTGACCATGCGGAGCGTGCGCATCACGTTCGTCGCCAGCACGGGCAGCACGCCGAGCGCACCCGCCAGCGGCAGCAGGTGCAGCGCCGGCATGGAGTCGGTGACGGCGGTCGCGGCGGGAACCCCGCCCAACGCGGCGCCCACCAATTGGTACGGGTCGTCCCCGTCGACCCAATCCCGCACCGCCAGACCCAGTTCCGCAATGGCCGACCCCTTGAGCGAGGCCAGCTCCAGCCGCGGCACCACCACCGTGGGGCCACCGGAGGCCGGCAACACCAGCGCGGTGAACCGCTCGAGGGTCTGGGCGCGCGACCCGACGAGGTAACGCAGGTCGTAGCCCGGGGTGATGACCAGGCCGGACAACCCCGCCTCCGCGGTCGCGTCGGCCGCCGCTTTCAGGCGGCGGGCATACACCCCGGTGGCGAACCGATGAGAGTCCATGGCAGCCAGGCTAACCCGGTCGACGTTCGGCGGCGTGAGACCATACCGGCATGACCAGACCCTCAGGTACCAGCGGCGACCCGCAGCGCCCGGCTTCGCCGCGCTCGCGATCGCCGCTAGTGCTGCTCGACGGGGCCAGCATGTGGTTCAGGTCGTATTTCGGGGTGCCCTCCTCGATCACCGCGCCCGACGGCCGGCCCGTCAACGCCGTGCGGGGATTCATCGATTCGATGGCCGTGGTGATCAACCAGCAACGCCCCAGCCGGCTGGTGGTGTGCCTGGACCTGGATTGGCGGCCGCAGTTCCGGGTGGACCTGGTCCCGTCCTACAAGGCGCATCGCGTCGCGGAGGCAGAGCCGGCCGGCGAACCGGACATCGAAGAGGTCCCCGACGACCTCACGCCGCAGATCGACATGATCATGGAGTTGCTGGACGCGTTCGGCATTCCGACCGCGGGCGCCGAAGGGTTCGAGGCCGACGATGTGCTGGGCACGCTGGCCGCCCGCGAACGTCGTGACCCGGTGGTCGTGGTCAGCGGCGACCGCGACCTGCTGCAGGTGGTGTCCGACGACCCGGTCCCGGTCCGGGTGTTGTACCTCGGCCGTGGGCTGACCAAAGCCACCCTGTTCGGGCCCGCGGAAGTCGCCGACCACTACGGCGTGCCGCAGCACCGTGCGGGGCCCGCCTACGCCGAGTTCGCACTGATGCGCGGCGACCCGTCCGACGGCCTGCCCGGCGTGCCGGGCGTCGGCGAAAAGACCGCGGCAACCCTGCTGGCCCAGCACGAGTCGCTCGAACAGATCCTGGCGGCCGCCCGCGACCCGAAATCGAAGATGGCCAAGGGTGTGCGCTCGAAACTGCTGGGCGCCAACGACTACATCGAGGCCGCCGGACAGGTGGTGCGGGTTGCCACCGACGCGCCCGTCAGCCTCTCGACCGCAACCGACGCGCTACCGCTGGCGGCCGACGACCCGCAGCGCACCGCCAAGCTGGCGACATCACTGGGCGTCGGGTCCTCGATCGCCCGGCTGCAAAGGGCGCTCGACGCGCTGCCGGAGTAACCGACTACTGCGGCCTGCCCACCTCGTAGGTGCCCTTGTTGTCCTGGAAGGTCACCGTCACGTGCTTGGGGGCGCCGTCGATGCTGACGTCGCAGTCGAACGTCGCACCCTTCTTGACGGTCGGATTCTGGCCGTGGTTGCACTTGACGTTTTGGACGTTCTTGGCGCCGTAGCCGTTGGTCTCGTCCGACAGCACCTGCTGCACACCGGCCTGCGCCTTGTTCACGTCCAGCTTGGTGGTCACGAAGAAACCGGGCTGCCAAAAGCCCAGCACCAGGACGACCGCGATGAGCAGGAAGGCGATCACGCCGCCCACGCCCAGGATCACCCCCGTCGACCGCTTCTTGGCCGGCTGCTGGTCGTAGGGCGGGTACTGCTGCGGGTACTGGCCCGGCTGACCGTACTGGCCCGGCTGACCGTACTGGCCTGGCTGCCCATACTGGCCGGGCTGCGCGTACTGCCCGGGCTGACCGTACTGGCCCGGCTGGCCGTATTGACCCGGCTGACCGTACTGGCCCGGTTGCGCGTACTGCCCGGGCTGACCGTAGCCGGGCTGCTGCGGGTATTGCTGCGGGTACGCCTGCTCGGTCGGTTGTTGGTACTGCGGGTAGTCGGCGGGCGGCGTATACGCCGGGGCCTGCCACGTGGCCTCCTGGCCCGGCTGCTGCTGCCAGGGCGAACCGGCCTGGGTCGGCTCGGAGGACTGATCGCTACCCTGGCCCGGCGGTTGCCACTGCTGCTCCGGTCCCTGCGGTCCGCTCATCGTCTCTCCTCAGCCCCTTATGTCTTGGCATGAACTATCGGCGTTGTCGTTTCCGGATCTACGGTAGCTCCGGCTCAGCCTACCCGGCGTCAACAGCGACGACGCCGCGCCGAACGTCATTGATGGCGCGCTTGGCGGTGGCCCGCAACTCGGCGTCCGGGGCGGCGTTGCGGACCTGGTCCAACAGGTCGAGCACCTGGCGACACCAGCGCACGAAATCCCCCGCCAACAGGGGCGAGCCGGTGCCGACCGGGTCGACGGCCGCCAGCGCCGCCGCCAGGTCCCCGGTCTTGGCCCACCGATAGATGACGTTGACGAACCCGTCGTCGGGTTCCCGGCTGAGCGTGATCCGGTGCGTCTGCTCGTCGGAGCGCAGCGCATACGACAGCCGCGACGTTTGCTGCAGCGCTTGCCTCACCCGCTGAGTCGGGGCTTCGGCGGCGAACGCCGCCCGCGGGCCCTCGCCGCCCCTGGTTTCGTACAGCACCGCCGACACCACCGCCGCCAGCTCGGGCGGCTTCAGGTCGGCCCACGCGCCGGTGCGCAGGCATTCGGCAACCAGGAGGTCGCTCTCGCTGTAGATGCGGGCCAGCAGCCGGCCGTCATCGGTGACGTGGGGATCGGTGTCCGGGCCTTGGATGAAGCCGCGCTCGGTGAGCAGGCCGACGATGCGGTCGAACGTGCGCGCCAGCGAATTCGTCGCTGCGGCAACCTTTTTCTCCAGTTGCGCGTTGTCGCGTTCGATGCGCAGGTAGCGCTCGGCCTGCCGGACCTGGGTCTCGAGGCCGGGGCTGTTGTGCGACGGGTGCCGGCGCAGTTCGTCGCGCAAGGACGCCAGCTCCGGGTCCTGAAATGCGCCGTCGTGGTCGCCGCGCCCGCCGCGGCGCCGGGACGGAATCGCCAGCCCGGCGGCCGCCGACCGCAGCGCCGACGCCAAATCACGCCGGACCCGCGGCTGGCGGTGCTCGACCCGCTTGGGCAAGGGCATCGAGCCGACCGGAGCCGACGCTCCCGGGTAGTCGGCCGTCGAAATCCGTCCCGCCCAGCGGTTTTCGGTGAGCACCAGTGGTCGGGGGTCCTCGCCGTCGCGGGCCGATTCCAGTACCACCGCCAGCCCGCCGCGCCGGCCTTGGGTGATGTTGATGATGTCGCCGCGCCGCAGCGCGGCCACCGCATCGCTGGCCGCCTGGCGTCGGTGCAGCCGCGATGCACGGGACTGGGCGCGCTCCAGCTCGGAGATGCGCGCCCGCAGGCGGGCGTAGTCGAGAACGGGCGCCTGTGGGCCGCCCAGCTCGCCGGCGATCTCGGCGAGCATCGCGGTGCCGCGCTCGATGCCGCGGACCAGGCCGACGACCGAGCGGTCGGCCTGATATTGGGCGAACGACTGCTCCAGCAGCCGATGCGCCTGCTCGGGGCCCATCTGCTGGACCAGGTTGATCGTCATGTTGTAGGACGGAGCGAACGAGCTGCGCAGCGGGAAGGTGCGGGTGGAGGCCAGGCCCGCGACCGCGGCCGGCTCGGTGTTCTCGTCGGTGGGGTTCCACAGCACCACCGCGTGGCCTTCGACGTCGATGCCGCGCCGCCCGGCGCGCCCGGTCAGCTGCGTGTACTCCCCCGGCGTCAGCGGCATGTGTTGCTCGCCGTTGAACTTCACCAGCCGTTCGAGCACCACCGTCCGGGCGGGCATGTTGATGCCGAGCGCCAGGGTCTCGGTGGCGAACACGGCCTTCACCAGCCCTGCCGTGAACAGTTCCTCGACGGTGTGCCGGAACACCGGCAACATTCCGGCGTGGTGGGCCGCCAGCCCGCGTAGCAATCCCTCCCGCCACTCGTAGTAGCCGAGCACCGCCAGGTCGGCGTCGGCGAGATCGCCGCACCGGTGCTCGATCACCTCGGCGATCTGAGCCCGTTCCTCCTCGGTGGTCAGGCGAAGCGGCGAGCGCAGGCACTGCTGGACGGCCGCGTCGCAGCCGGCGCGGGAGAACACGAACGTGATCGCCGGTAGCAGCCCCTCGGAGTCCAGGGTCGCGATCACATCGGCCCGACCGGGCGGCCGGTAGAAACGCGGCCGGTCTGGGGCGCCGCGGCCGCCGCCACGCCTTCCCGCCTCCCGACGGGGACCACGCCAGTCCGACATCCGGTCCGCCTCCCGGCGGTGCGCGATATGGCGCGCCAGCTCGGGATTGACCCGCGCCTCACGTCCGGCGCCCGGCTGCTCGCCGGCTTCCGCGTTGCGGTAGTCGAACAAGTCGAAGAGCCGCTTCCCCACCAGCACGTGCTGCCACAGCGGTACGGGCCGGTGCTCGTCGACCACCACGGTCGTATCGCCCCGCACGGTCTGGATCCAGCCCCCGAATTCCTCGGCATTGCTCACCGTCGCCGACAGGCTGACCACCCGCACGTCGTCGGGCAGGTGCAGGATCACTTCCTCCCACACCGGGCCGCGCATCCGGTCGGCCAGGAAATGCACCTCGTCCATCACCACGTAGGAAAGCCCTTGCAGCGCAGGCGAATCGGCGTAGAGCATGTTGCGCAGCACCTCGGTGGTCATCACCACCACGGGAGCGTCGGCGTTCACCGACATGTCGCCGGTCAACAGGCCGATCCGGTCACGGCCGTAGCGTGCGGTCAGGTCGGTGTGCTTCTGGTTGCTCAGCGCCTTGAGCGGCGTGGTGTAGAAGCACTTCCCGCCCGCGGCCAGCGCCAGGTGCACGGCGAATTCGCCCACCACTGTCTTGCCGGCGCCGGTCGGCGCGCACACCAGCACGCCGTGCCCTCGTTCCAGCGCCGCGCACGCCCGCCGCTGGAAGCCGTCCAGCGCGAAAGGCAGCTCCGCGGTGAACCGGGTCAGTTCGACGAGGTCCACCACGTCCTGCGGGGCTGACGGTTCAGGTGACATCGTCATGCTGGCCGGCGGTGTACGACGGCTCCGGAACCGGCCGCTCGACGGGCGTCGGCGGCTCGATGACCGACGCCTCGTCGTCGGGGATCACGGTCTGGGCTTCGCGCTTGGCCTTCCGCCGGTCGTGCAGGCGGGCGATCTGGATGGCGAACTCGAGCAACACCGACAGCGCCACGCCCAGGGCGGTCATCGAAAACGGGTCGGAACCGGGCGTGAAAACGGCGGCGAACACGAACATCGCGAAGATCAGGCCACGCCGCCAGGACTTGAGCCGCTCATACGGCAGCACACCGGTCATGTTGAGCATGACGATCAGCAACGGGAATTCGAAGCTGACCCCGAAGACCACCAACAGGTTGATCAGGAAACCGAAGTAGCGGTCGCCGGACAGCGCGGTCACCTGCACGTCGCTGCCGACCGTCAGCAGGAAGCTCAATGCCTTGGACAGCACGAAATAGGCCAGCACCGCACCGGCGACGAACAGCACCGCCGCGGGGACCACGAATCCGACCGCGAAGCGGCGCTCCTTCTGGTACAGGCCCGGCGTGATGAAGGCCCACAGCTCGTAGAACCACACCGGACACGCCAGCACGACCCCGGCGGTCAGCCCGACCTTGAGCCGCAGCATGAACTGGTCGAACGGCGCCGTGGCCAGCAGCCGGCATTGACCGTCGGCGCTGATGCTGGCGCGTGCGGATTGCGGCAGCGAACAGTAGGGGTGGCGCAGCCACTCGCCCAGGCTTTCCAGCCCGAAGATCGAATGCGAGTACCAGACGAACCCGAAAATCGTGGTGATCAGGATGGCGGCCAACGACAGCAGCAATCGGGTGCGAAGCTCGGTCAGGTGGTCGACGAGCGACATCGTCGCGTCGGGGTTGGTGCGGCTGCGCCTGTTACGCGGGTTGAGGCGCCTCAGCACGCCGGCAGTGCGCGCTGAAACCTTGAAACCTTTCACGACGCTCGTTCAGTGGCGTTCGGGCACCGCGACGATGATGGCGGGCTAAGCCGGGCGTGCTTCAGAGTGCCCCTGCTCGGGGGCCGCCGGAGCGTCGACCCGCTGCGACTGCACGGGAGTGGGGTTGGCCGCGGAGGGGGCGTTGTTCGTGTCCAACGCGGACGGCTCCGCTTTGTTCTCGCTCTGCATTTCGCGCAGCTCAGACTTGAAGATGCGCATCGACTTGCCCAACGAACGTGCTGCATCGGGGAGCTTCTTGGCACCAAAAAGCAGGATCACCACCACCGCGAGGATCGCCCAGTGCCACGGACTAAGACTGCCCACTTTGATTACCTCCAGACGTCTACCCGATGCTACCGCAGTGCGGCCATGGACCGGGCCGCCCGCGCCGTGGCCTCAGGGGGCAAGCGCCTGATAGGACTCGCACGCCGCCGCCGCGGCACCCCGTACACGTCGTGCGAGCGACTCCGGTTCAAGCACCCGCACGGCTGACCCGAAACCCAGCACCAGACGCGTCATCCAGTCCTCCGAGGCATAGGTCATCACCGCCTCACAGGATCCGTCCGCCAGCTCCCGCACGTCTCGCATCGGGTAGTACTCGAACATCCACGACGCCGAGGGCGCGACCCGGAGCGTGGCCGACGGCAGGGAGGGATCGCCGTCGAACAGCGACGTGTCCGGCGGCGCCTGGACGGCCAGTTCGGGTGCGGCCGCCGGCTCCTCCAACTCGGTGGCGTCGACGATCCGGTCGAACCGGAACAGCCGAACCCCGTCGGCCTCGCGCGACCAAGCCTCCAGGTAGCTGTGTCCGCCGATCAGCAGCACCCGGATGGGGTCGACGATCCGGCTCGTCAGGGTGTCATGCGAGGCGGAGTAGTAGTCGAGGGCGAGCGCGTGTCCGGCCTGCACGGCAGTGCGCACCGCGGCCGCGGCGCGACTCTCCGCGGGTGCTTGTTGATTGACCGCCGCCGCCGATCCGGTGGCGTCATGGCCGACGGCGCCGGCCGCGTCCTCAATCTTGGCGATCGCACTGCGCGCCGCTTCGGGATCGACCACACCGGGAATGTCGGCGAGCGCCCGCAGGGCCACCAGCAGGCCCGTAGCCTCCGGCGACGTGAGCTTGAGCGGCCGGTCGATCCCCGCCGAGAACGTCACCTCGATGGTGTCGCCGGAGAACTGGAAGTCGATCAGGTCGCCTGGGTAATAGCCGGGCAGGCCGCACATCCACAACTGGTTGAGGTCCTCTTCCAGTTGCTTGGCGGTGACGCCGAGGTCGGCAGCGGCCTTGGCGCGCGTGACCCGCGGGTTGGCCTGGAAGTACGGCACCATGTTGAGCAGCCGGATGAGGCGGGTGGACACGGGTGTCATCCGGGTGACACCTCCAGATGAGCGCGCAGCCGGGCCAGCACGTCCTCGCGCAGTGACTGCGGTTCGAGCACGACGGCGTCGGGCCCGTAGCCGGCGATGTCGCGCGCCAGCCGGTCGCTGGACCCGATGTCGATTTCGATCACCTCGCCGTCGCGGCCGGCCAGTTCCCGCGCGCCGGTGGTCCTCCCGGCGCGCCGCAGCGCGGTGGCCCGCCCGTCGGCGACCCACACGCGCGCCTGCCCGCCGGTCGGGGTCTCGGCGATCGTGCGGGCCACGATCTGGCGCAGGTCCACACCCTCGGGCACGACGACCGCCCCGGGCGGACCGATCGGCCTGACCTCGGAGCCGATCCGCGAGAGCCGGAACGTGCGGGTGGCGTCGCGGTCGCGATCGTGTCCCACCAGATACCAGCGTCCCTTCTGGGTGACGACGCCCCACGGCTCGACGGTGCGCATGCTGTACGGCTCGGCGCGCGACGGCCGGTGCGGGAACTGCACCGCCTGCCGGGAATCGATGGCCGACAACAGGATTCCGAGCACGTCTTCCGACCCGCGCAAACCCGGCACGCCGGCCGGCGAGGCGATGGCCACCGGCGCCCCCATCTCCATGGGGTCGACGTCCACCCCGGCGGCGCGCAGCTTGAGCAGAGCTCCCTGGGTGGCGGTGACCAGCTCTGGCGATTCCCACAGTTGTGTCGCGACGGCGACCGCGGCCGCCTCGTCGGCGGTGAGCTCGACGGGCGGGAGCGAGTAGGCGTCGCGGTTGATTCGGTAGCCCTCGGTGGGCTCCGCGGCCGACGCCCTGCCGACCTCGAGCGGGATGCCCAGATCACGCAGCTCGTTCTTGTCGCGCTCGAACATGCGGGAGAACGCCTCGGCGCTGGGGCTTTCCGCGTAACCGGCGACGCTGGACCTGATCTTCTCCGCGCTGATATACCCGCGGGTGGACAGCAGGGCGATGACGAGGTTGACCAACCGCTCGACTTTCGAGGTTGCCATTCGCACCAGGTTATAACCGGTACCCCGCCGGCGCCTGCACCGGTTAGCGAGTCGCAGGACTCACATTCGCCCCATCAGTCACCAGTGAGCAAGCACTGCCGCCCTGGCAAACGTGATAGCACCGGCGCTATCACATTCGCGCGGCGAGCATGGCCCGCCAGGGCGGGGCTGATGTGACGGATGGGGCCAGCGGGGAGCGACAAGGCTACATGCTGGCGATCAGCCGCTTGACCCGCTCGTCGACCGCACGGAAGGGGTCCTTGCACAGGACGGTGCGCTGGGCCTGGTCGTTGAGCTTGAGGTGGACCCAGTCGACGGTGAAGTCACGGCCCGCGGCCTGGGCGGCGCTGATGAACTCGCCGCGCAGCCGGGCGCGGGTGGTCTGCGGCGGGTGATCGACTGCCTCGGCGATCTCCTCGTCGGTGGTGACCCGCGCCGCGAGCCCCTTGCGCTGCAGCAGGTCGAACACGCCCCGCCCCCGCTTGATGTCGTGGTAGGCCAGGTCCAGCTGGGCGATCTTCGGATCGGACAGCTCCATGTTGTAGCGGTCCTGGTAGCGCTGGAACAGCCTGCGCTTGATCACCCAGTCGATCTCGGTGTCGACCTTGGCGAAGTCCTGGCTTTCGACGGCGTCGAGCTGGCGGCCCCACAGATCGACTACCTGCTCGATCTGGGCGTTGGGCTCCCGAGTCTGCAGGTGTTCGACGGCGCGGCTGTAGTACTCGCGCTGGATGTCGAGCGCGCTGGCCTGACGCCCGCCGGCCAGCCGGACCGGCCGCCGTCCGGTGATGTCGTGGCTGACCTCGCGGATGGCGCGGATGGGGTTGTCCAGCGAGAAGTCACGGAAGGGGACGCCTGCTTCGATCATCTCCAGCACCAGTGCGGCCGTCCCCACCTTGAGCATGGTGGTGGTCTCGCACATGTTCGAGTCGCCGACGATCACGTGCAACCGCCGGTACTTCTCGGCGTCGGCGTGCGGCTCGTCGCGGGTGTTGATGATCGGCCGGCTACGGGTGGTCGCCGACGAGACGCCCTCCCAGATGTGCTCGGCGCGTTGGGACAGGCAGAACGTCGCCGCCTTGGGGGTCTGCAGCACCTTCCCGGCCCCGCAGATCAGCTGGCGGGTGACCAGGAACGGCAGCAGCACGTCGGAGATCCGGGAGAACTCACCGGCCCGCACGATCAGGTAATTCTCGTGGCAGCCGTAGGAGTTGCCCGCCGAATCGGTGTTGTTCTTGAACAGGTAGATGTCGCCACCGATGCCCTCGTCGGCGAGCCGCTGCTCGGCGTCGATCAGCAGGTCCTCGAGCACCCATTCACCGGCCCGGTCATGCGTGACCAGCTGCACCAGGCTGTCGCACTCGGCCGTCGCATACTCGGGATGACTGCCCACGTCGAGATACAGGCGGGCGCCGTTGCGCAGGAAAACGTTGGAGCTGCGCCCCCAGGACACGACGCGCCGAAAGAGATAGCGGGCTACCTCATCCGGGGATAGGCGACGGTGTCCGTGGAAAGTGCAGGTGACACCGAACTCGGTCTCGATGCCCATGATTCGCCGCTGCACGTAATCGAGGGTACTGGTTGTCGGACCGAGACGGTGCGGAAGCCGCGCCTACGGGTCCCGACGAGTTTCACGACGTCCCGCCCTCGGCGGCCACGCCGGGGTTGCCAGCAACGCCGGCGTCGTCGTGTCAAGCCGAGCGTTTCGCCCTCAGCGAACACAACGGGGCGTGCCGAATCGGCCCGATTCAGCCCGCGGAGTCGCCGTTGGAGTCGGGCGCTTCGCCGTTGGTTTCCGGCTGTATCGAATCGCCCTCGTGCAGCAAGCTTTCCAGGGTGGCCCGGTTGATCCGCCGGAACGCCCGTCGCGGCCGGCTGACGTCGAGGATCGCGACCTCCAGGCTACCCACGTCCGGGGAGGGCTGATCTCCGCTGGATCCGTCCCCACTGCCGGCCCGCAACGCCTTCACGGCGATCTGCGTCGCGTCGCGCAGGTCGGCGTTCTCGGCGTAGGACTCCTTGAGCGCGGTGGTGATCGGCTCGGTGGTACCGCCCATCACCACGAAATGCGGCTCGTCGGCGATGGACCCGTCGTAGGTGATCCGGTACAGCTCAGGCGGTTTCGACTCGCCGTAGTGCGCTACCTCGGCGACGCACAATTCGACCTCGTAGGGCTTGGCCTGCTCGGTGAAGATGGTGCCCAGGGTCTGCGCGTAGACGTTGGCCAGCTGGCGGCCCGTGACGTCGCGGCGGTCGTAGGCGTAGCCCCGGGTGTCGGCGAACTGGATCCCGCCGCGGCGCAGATTGTCGAACTCGTTGAACTTGCCGGCGGCCGCGAAGCCCACGCGGTCATACAGCTCGCTGATCTTCTGCAAGGACCGCGACGGGTTCTCCGCCACGAAGAGCACACCACCGGCGTAGACCAGCGCCACCACGCTCTTGCCGCGGGCGATGCCTTTGCGGGCGAGCTCGCTGCGCTCGCGCATCGCCTGCTCGGGCGATATGAAATACGGGAAGCTCACTTCTCACCGCCGTCGGGGCCGAAAGTGTCTGCGCGCGAGCGACTTTGGATGACCTCGCGGGCCAATTCGGCGATCCGGCTCTCGGGCACCTCGGCCGCACCCTCGGCGCCGATGGTGACCGCCGTCGGGTAGATACCGCGAACCAGGTCGGGCCCGCCCGTGGCTGAGTCGTCGTCGGCGGCGTCGTAAAGCGCCTCCACCGCCACCCGCACCGCGGAATCGGCATCGACGACCCTCGAGTACAACTTCTTCATGGACGACTTGGCGAAGATGGACCCCGAGCCCACCGACTGATAGCCCTCTTCTTCCAGGTTCCAGCCGCCGGCGGCGTCGAACGACACGATCCGGCCGGCGCCCTCGGGATCGGCCGCGTCGATGTCATAGCCCGCCAGCAGCGGCAGGGCCACCAGCCCCTGCATCGCGGCGGCCAGGTTGCCGCGCACCATGATCGCGAGCCGGTTCACCTTTCCGGCAAACGTGAGCGGCACACCCTCGAGCTTCTCGTAGTGCTCGAGTTCCACCGCGTAGAGGCGGGCGAATTCGACGGCGATGGCCGCGGTGCCCGCGATACCCGTGGCGGTGTAGTCGTCGGTGACGTACACCTTTTTCACGTCGCGCCCGGCGATCATGTTGCCCTGGGTGGAGCGCCGGTCCCCCGCGATGACCACGCCACCGGGGTATTTCAGGGCGACGATGGTGGTGCCATGCGGCAGCTGGGAACCCGCCCCATCGGCGTGCGCGCCGCCGCTGAGGCCGGCCGGCAGCAGTTCCGGCGCCTGGCGGCGCAAAAAGTCAGCAAAAGATGACAGGTCTACGGCGGAATTTGCCGGGAGTGCAGAGTTAGTGGACAGGCGATCGGAGAAGGGCCAGCTCACTGTCCGCCCTTTTGGACGTATGCCCGGACGAAATCTTCGGCGTTCTCTTCGAGGACGTCGTCGATCTCGTCGAGCAGATCGTCGGTGTCCTCGGCGAGCTTCTCGCGGCGCTCTTGACCCGCGGCCGTGCTGTCGGCGAAGTCGTCGTCGTCGCCACCACCACCGCCACGCTTGGTCTGCTCTTGAGCCATCGCCGGCCTCCTGCTTCATCTGAACTTGTTCAGCGGCTTGCTGGGTTCCTCAGAGCCGCGCTGCCCGCTGGTATTTCTCTACCCTACCGGTCAACCCCGACGTTCCCCGGTCTAACCGGCTTAGCTGGTGAGTTGTTCCACCAGTTCGGCGGCGCTGTCCACCGAGTCCAGCAGCGCTCCGACGTGCGCCTTGCTGCCGCGCAGCGGCTCCAGCGTCGGAATGCGTACCAGCGAGTCGCCGCCCAGGTCGAAGATCACGGAGTCCCAGCTGGCCGCGGCGATGTCGGCGCCGAACCTGCGCAGGCACTCGCCGCGGAAGTACGCGCGCGTGTCGGTCGGCGGGTTGTCCACCGCCTCGAGCACCTGGTGTTCGGTGACCAGACGCTTCATCGAACCCCGGGCGACGAGCCGGTTGTACAGGCCCTTGTCCAGCCGAACATCGGAATACTGCAGGTCGACGAGGTGCAGCCGCGGCGCCGACCAGCTCAGGTTCTCCCGCTGCCGGAAACCCTCGAGCAGGCGCAGCTTGGCGGGCCAGTCGAGCACCTCGGCGCATTCCATCGGGTCGCGCTCGAGTTGGTCGAGCACGTGCGCCCAGGTCTGGACGATGTCGGCCGCGCGGGGATCGGGGTCGCGGCTGTCGACCAGCTTCGCCACCCGGTCGAGGTAAATCCGTTGCAAGGCAAGGCCGGTCAGTTCCCGGCCGTCGGCCAGGGCCACGGCGACCCGCAGCGAAGGGTCGCGGCTGATCGCGTGGACCGCATGCACCGGGCGGGCCAGGACGAGGTCGCTCAGGTCGATCCCGTGTTCGGGGCCGACTTCGATCAGGTCGAGCACCAGCGCCGTGGTGCCCAGTTTCAGGTAGGTCGACGTCTCGGCGAGGTTGGCGTCGCCGATGATGACGTGCAGTCGGCGGTACCGGTCGGCGTCGGCGTGCGGTTCGTCGCGGGTGTTGATGATGCCGCGCTTGAGCGTGGTCTCCAGGCCGACCTCGACCTCGATGTAGTCGGAGCGCTGGGACAGCTGGAAGCCGGGCTCGTCACCGGAGGGCCCGATGCCGACCCGCCCGGAGCCGGTCACCACCTGCCGGGACACCAGGAAAGGGGTCAGGCCGGCGATGATGGACGAGAACGGCGTCTGCCGCGACATCAAGTAGTTCTCGTGCGCGCCGTACGAGGCGCCCTTGCCGTCGACGTTGTTCTTGTACAGCTGCAGCTTGGCGGCCCCGGGCACGCTGGCGACGTGCCTGGCGGCGGCCTCCATGACCCGCTCGCCGGCCTTGTCCCAGATCACGGCGTCCAGCGGGTCGGTGCACTCGGGCGCCGAGTATTCGGGGTGGGCATGGTCGACGTAGAGCCGCGCCCCGTTGGTCAAGATCATGTTGGCGGCGCCGACCTCGTCGGCGTCGACCACCGGTGGCGGGCCGGCCGAACGACTCAGATCAAAACCGCGGGCGTCCCGCAGCGGTGATTCCACCTCGTAGTCCCAGCGGGTGCGCTTCGCGCGCTGGATGCCGGCCGCGGCGGCGTAGGCCAGGACCGCTTGTGTCGAGGTGAGGATCGGGTTGGCCGTCGGGTCCGACGGCGATGAAATGCCGTACTCGACCTCCGTCCCGATAATCCGTTGCATGTCCTAAGCGTAGGCCCGCCGACGATGCGCCCCGTGCGGCGGGGCGTTGAGAAGGCGGGCAATCCAGCTCCGCCCGCCGACGATGCGCCCCGTGCGGCGGGGCGGGCAACCGACGGATGTTTGCAGTCGCTCAACGCCCAGCGCAGGGGACTTGCCCGCCGTAGGGTGAGCCGGCATGGACCTAACTCTGCGCCGCTCGCCGCGCCGCCGGGGTTCGGCGAGCGGCGCGGCTGAAAGCTGGTTCCTGGAGCGGGGTTTGCCGTCCGTTTTGACCAGGCGGGCCCGGTGGCGGCGGCTGTGGCCGCGCTCGGCGCCCATGCTGGCGGCGTATGCGACGCTGCAGGCCTGCATCCTGCCGGTGTACCTGATCACCGGCGGTCACGACGTCGAGATCAGCGGTACCCCAACGACTTCCGAACTGGTCGTGCTGGTGATCGTCGGCCTCGTCCTCCCGCTGATGGCCCTCGTGGGCTGGCTGGTGTCCCGGTCGCGAAACGGCCGGGCACGCGCGGCGATCGCGACAGCGTCCGTTCTGTTCGCGGCCGGCGTCGGGGTGACGACCGCGGACGCCGCGCAACTGCAGCAGGACGCCGCCGTGATCGCCGTCGTGCTGATCCTGACCGGCCTCGGCGTCGGCTCGGTGGTCGGCTGGGCGGTGCGCATGATGCTGTCGCACTTCGCCATGGTGGGCGCGCTGGCGGTCCGGGCACTGCCGGTCGTGCTGCTGACCGCGTTGGTGTTCTTCAACACCTACGTCTGGTTGATGGCCGCGACGATCAGCGGGAACCGGCTGGGGCTGGCCATGGCCTTCCTCGTCGCCATCGCGGCCGCCTTCGTCGTCTCCGCCACGGTGGAACGGGTCCGCCCGATGCTGAAATCGACGGCGGCCCTGCCCGCAGAGACCGAACACCTCGCCGGCACGCCGTTCGCGGCCATGCCGGACGCCACGGACTGCGCACCGCTGAGGAAAGCCGAACGCCTCAACGTCGTCTTCGTTCTGGCCGCCTCCCAACTGGCGCAGATCCTGGTGGTGGCGGTGGTCACCGCCGCGATCTACCTGATCCTGGGGCTGATCGTGCTCAGCCCCGAACTGCTCAACGAATGGACTCACACCTACAAGAGCACCGCGACGGTATTGGGATTCACACTGCCGGTTGCGGATTCGCTGGTGCACATGTGCCTGTTCCTCGGCGCGCTGACCTTCATGTACATCAGCGCCCGCGCAGCCGGCGACGCCGAGTACCGCTCCACCTTCCTGGACCCACTGATCGAGGACCTGCACACGACGCTGATCGCGCGCAACCGCTACCGTGGCGCCGCCGCGCCGCCCGCGCGTGCTGTTGACGGCACCGACGGCAGTGACTAACTTCACCGTGTGTCCGCCCCCCAATCCGACCACGTCGGCAAACACGCGCTCGATCTGGTAGGTAAACGCTACGGCGAAGTGCTGCTGGTAACCGCCGGCGAAGCCGGTCCGCAGGCAACGGTCTACAACAGCTTCCCGCTCAACGACTGCCCCGCCGACCTGTGGTCCGCGCTCGACCCACACGCCATCGCCGCCGAAAACGGTGTGGCCGCAGCCTTGCTGAACGGTCCCCGGTACTGGCTGATGAACGCCATCGAAAAAGAAACCCAGGGTCCGCAGGTGACGAAAACCTTCGGCGGGATCGAAATGATCCAGCAGGCCACGGTTCTGCTCTCGTCGATGAATCCGGCGCCATACATCCCCAACAAGGTCAACCGCCACACGGTGTTCGTCTTCAACGCCGGCGAACAGATCTTCGAGCTCATCGATCCGCAGGGACAGCGCTGGGTGATGCAGACCATGAGCCAGGTCGCCGACCCCAATCTGACGCGGGACGACCTGCCACGGCTTGCCGACCGTCTCGACCTGCCCGCCGGGTGGACCTACCAGCCGCGAGTGCTCACCGAGGAGCTGCGGGTGGACACCAGGAGCAGGGCGGCCCAGGTCCTGCAGGACAACCTGACCAACAGCTACTCGCTGGTGAGCGCCTGACCCCTGGCAGTACAGGGCCGGCACTCGAACCGTGGCGCGCGGTGCGCCCGGTTCGAGTGCCGGCGTGGCTGAACGGCCTTACAGGTACTGGCCGAGGTTGGATTCCGTGTCGATGGCCCGCGACGCGCTCGAGCTCTTGCCGGTGACCAGGGTGCGGATGTAGACGATCCGCTCGCCCTTCTTACCCGAAATCCGCGCCCAGTCATCGGGGTTGGTGGTGTTGGGCAGGTCCTCGTTCTCGGCGAACTCGTCGACGATCGAGTCGAGCAGGTGCTGGATGCGCAGACCCGGCTGCCCGGTCTCGAGCACCGACTTGATCGCGTTCTTCTTCGCCCGGTCCACGACGTTCTGGATCATCGCCCCGGAGTTGAAGTCCTTGAAGTACATGACTTCCTTGTCACCGTTGGCGTAGGTGACCTCCAGGAACCGGTTGTCGTCGATTTCGGCGTACATCCGCTCGACGACCTTCTCGATCATCGCCTTGATGCAGGCGCTGCGGTCCCCGCCGAACTCGGCGAGGTCGTCGGCGTGCAGCGGCAGCGTCTCGACCAGGTACTTCGAGAAGATGTCTTGCGCCGCTTCGGCATCGGGCCGCTCGATCTTGATCTTCACGTCCAGGCGGCCGGGCCGCAGGATCGCCGGGTCGATCATGTCCTCGCGGTTGGAGGCGCCGATCACGATGACGTTCTCGAGGCCCTCGACCCCGTCGATCTCGCTCAGCAGCTGCGGGACGACGGTGGTCTCGACGTCCGACGAGACGCCGGTGCCGCGGGTGCGGAAGATCGAGTCCATCTCATCGAAGAACACGATCACGGGCGTACCTTCGGACGCCTTCTCCCGCGCGCGCTGGAAGATCAGCCGAATGTGACGCTCGGTCTCGCCGACGAACTTGTTCAGCAGTTCGGGGCCCTTGATGTTGAGGAAGTAGGACTTCGCCTCGCGCGCGTCATCGCCACGCACCTCGGCCATCTTCTTGGCCAGCGAGTTCGCCACCGCCTTGGCGATCAACGTCTTCCCACAGCCCGGCGGACCGTACAGCAGCACGCCCTTGGGCGGGCGCAACGCGTACTCCCGGTACAGCTCCTTGTGCAAGAAGGGCAGCTCCACGGCGTCGCGGATCTGCTCGATCTGCCGGGTCAGGCCGCCGATGTCGGAGTAGCTGACGTCGGGCACCTCTTCGAGGACCAGGTCTTCGACCTCGGCCTTGGGAATGCGTTCGAACGCGTAGCCCGCCTTGGTGTCGACCAGCAACGAGTCGCCCGGCCGCAGCTTGCGCGGGCGGCTGTCGTCGTTGAGCGCGTCGGGGTGCCCATCCGGGAGGTCCTCGGCGACCAGCGGCTCGGCGAGCCACACGATGCGTTCCTCGTCGGCGTGGCCGACGACCAGCGCCCGGTGCCCGTCGGCGAGTAGCTCGCGCAACGTCGAGATCTCGCCGACCGATTCGAACGTGCCGGCCTCGACCACGGTCAGCGCCTCGTTGAGGCGAACCGTCTGGCCCTTCCGCAGCAAGGAGACGTCGATGTTCGGTGAGCAGGTCAAGCGCATCTTGCGACCGGAGGTGAACACGTCGACCGTGTCGTCCTCGTGTGTACCCAGCAACACGCCGTAGCCACTCGGCGGCTGCCCCAGCCGATCGACTTCCTCCCTCAGCGCAAGTAGTTGCTGGCGCGCTTCTTTGAGCGTCTCCATCAACTTCGAGTTCCGGGCCGCCAGCGAGTCGATCCGGGCTTCGAGCTGATGCACATCACGTGCCGACCGGGTGCCGCCCTGCGTCCCGGCTGCGTGCTCGAGTTGCTCGCGCAGCAACGCTGCCTCGCGGCGTAGTTCTTCCAACTCGGCAGCATCGCCGCTGGACATGCCTGACTCGTGGGGGATACCGAATGATTCAGAACGCTCTGAGCCACCCATGTTGCGCTCCTTTCCCACACCTAATTGGCGCGGTGGATACTTCAAAGCTACCGGCGATTGGCCAATGATGTGCGGAGTCAAATACCCACGAAAAGTTAAGATTTTCGTCACGCTGGTAATCTCGGCCACTAATCTCGCTGATCGAAAGGGCCCTAGGAGGTGGCAGAGTGACCGCAAAAAGCCTCGCCACGGGCTTGGTCGGCACGACCGGCGCCGGCGTGGCGACCGCGAGTGTGAGTTCAGTTGCACCCGTTGGCCCCACCGCGCGGCGGGCACCCGCTTCGGCGAGCGCCCCTACCCCGCGACCGGCCTGATCGACTGGATGCACCGGCACCTGCGCGCGACCTTGAGTGCCGCCGCCGTCGTGGTGGCGGTCGGGATCTCGGGATGCCCGTCGCATCAACAACCCAGAATCGCCTCCTCCGCGCCCGCTGCGGCACCGGCCACGTCGAGCACCGTTGTCGTCTCTCCGACTACCCCGCTGCCGCCGCCCGAAGCCCTTACCGACATCTTGGCCCGGCTCGCCGACCCGAACGTACCCGGCATCAACAAGGTGAGTCTGGTCGAAGGCGCGACCCCCGAGAGCGCAGGCAGCCTGGACAAGTTCACCAACGCGTTGCGCGACAACGGCTACCTGCCCATGACCTTCGTCGCGCACGACATCGCCTGGTCGGACAAGACCCCCGCGGACGTGGTGGCGGCGATCGACGTCAACACGGCCCAGCCCGCTAACGGCAGCTTCCACTTCCCCATGGAATTCACGCCCTTTCAAGGCGGTTGGCAGTTGTCCCGGCGAACCGCCGAGATGCTGTTGACACTGGGCAACTCGCCGGCGGTGCCGCCGCCGTCCAACCCTCCCCCGGCTCCGGCGCCCGCTCCCGAGCCGGCCCCTGTTCCGGCCCCGAGCCCGCCCGGTTGAGCCGCGGCATGTGGGTCGGCTGGCTCGAATTCGACGTGTTGCTGGGCGACGTCCGATCGCTCAAACAGAAACGGTCGGTGATCCGCCCCGTGGTCGCCGAACTGCGACGCAAGTTCAGCGTGTCGGCGGCGGAGACGGGTTCACCCGAGCTGTATCGACGGGCGGGAATCGGGGTGGCCACGGTGTCCGGTGACCGCAGCCATGCGGTCGACGTTCTCGACGCGGCCGAACGGCTGGTGGCCGCGCATCCGGAGTTCGAGCTGCTCTCGGTGCGCCGGGGGCTGCAGCGCAGCGACGACTAGCCGTCGCGGCCCTCGCGCTTGCGCCCCAACGGCGCCGGCGCGACCACGCCGGGCGCGAGCCGCCGCGTAAAAACCAGAAACGCGGTGTGCCCGCGCATCGAATGCTGGGGCCGGACTGCCAGGCCGACCACGTTCCAGCCGCGTTGCAGCGTCTCCCACGACCGCGGCTCGGTCCAGCACTGCTGCGCCCGCAGCGCCTCCACGACCCGCGACAGCTGGGTCACGGTCGCGACGTAGACCATCAGCACCCCGCCGGGAATCAGCAGCCGCGAGACCGCGTCGAGCACCTCCCAGGGGGCCAGCATGTCGAGCACGGCGCGGTCGAAGGAGCCGTCGGGCATGTCCGAGTCGGCGACGTCGCTGACTATCAGCTCCCAGTTCTCCGGCGCCCCGGCGAAGAACACCGACACATTGCGGCGGGCGTGTTCGGCGTGATCGGCGCGCTGTTCGTAGGAGACCACCCGCCCGCCGGGCCCCACCGCACGCAGCAGCGAGCAGGTCAGCGCACCCGAACCCGCCCCGGCCTCGAGGACGCGGGCGCCCGGGAAGATGTCGCCTTCGTGCACGATCTGCGCGGCGTCCTTGGGGTAGATGACCTGGGGGCCCCTGGGCATCGACATGATGTAGTCCACCAGCAGCGGGCGCAGCACCAGAAAGGGTGCGCCGTTGCTGGACTTGACCACACTGCCCTGCTCGAGCCCGATCAGCGCATCGTGGGCGATCGAGCCGCGATGGGTGTGAAACTCCGCGCCGGGCGTGAGCGACATCGTGTAGTGCCGGCCCTTGGCATCGGTGAGCTGGACGCGTTCCCCGACGGTGAACGGGCCGGTTGCGGACACGCCGTCTAGCGTGCCAGCCGACTCGCCGCGGGCGGTGCCCGGGGTTGTCGGCACCCGGTTCTACGCTGCGGGCATGACCGACCAACTGCAGGAGAGCGTGCGGTCGAGACCGGCGCTGTCGCCGTCGCGGGCGGCCGACTTCAAGCAGTGCCCGTTGCTGTACCGCTTTCGCGCGATCGACCGCTTGCCCGAGGCGCCGTCGGCCGCCCAGCTGCGCGGCTCGGTGGTGCATGCCGCCCTGCAGCACCTCTATGGGCTGCCCGCCGCGCAGCGCGATCCCGACACCGCCCTGTCGCTGCTCGAACCGGCCTGGGACCACGTGATCGCCTCGGCGCCCGACCTGGCCGGTGAGTTCGATCCCGAGCAGCGGGGCCAGCTGCTGGCCGAGGCACGCGCGCTGCTGTCCGGCTACTACCAGCTCGAGGACCCGACCCGCTTCGATCCGCAATGCTGCGAGGAGCGCGTGGAGGTCGAGCTCGCCGACGGCACGCTGCTGCGCGGATTCATCGACAGGATCGACGTCGCCGCTACCGGGGAGCTGCGCGTGGTCGACTACAAGACCGGCAAGGCGCCGCCGGCCGCGCGGGCCCTGGCGGAGTTCAAGGCGATGTTCCAGATGAAGTTCTATGCGGTGGCCCTGCTGCGCACGCGCGGCGTGCCGCCCACCCGGCTGCGACTGATCTATCTTGCCGACGGGCAGGTGTTGGATTACTCGCCGGACCACGACGAGTTAGTGCGCTTCGAGAAAACCCTGATGGCGATCTGGCGCGCCATCCAATCCGCGGGCCAGACGGGCGATTTCCGCCCCAGCCAGTCGCGGCTGTGCGACTGGTGCCCACACCGGCAGCATTGCCCGCTGTTCGGTGGTACACCGCCGGCCTACCCCGGCTGGCCGGATCATGCACGCTCGCAAGGGGTTTCGCACCGGCCAGAGCCCGCGGCGGGACACCTGCTCCCAGCGGTTTGACCGCCCGTGAAGCGCCCGGGCTGCGCATGCGGTAGGCTCTTGTCAACGTTGGCCGCCAAACGGCTTGCCAGCACGTCGTGATCGATTCGTTATTTCTTCTCAGATCCCCGCGGGGCGCCGAGTCCGAGATGACCAGGTGCGCACCGCACAGCCTCGAGTCGCGGCGATCGATGTTGCCAGCAAGGCAATCTCGCTACCACCGATGCTTAGGGACAATGAAACATGCTTGAAGACACCACTTTTGCTCACCTCGGGGTGAGCCAGCCGTTGATTGACGCGCTCGCCAAGCGCGGCGCTCACCGGCCGTTTCCCATCCAGATCGAGACACTGCCGGACACGCTGGCAGGCCGTGACGTGTTGGGCCGCGGCAAGACCGGCAGCGGCAAGACGCTCGCATTCTCGATTCCGCTGGTGAGCCGCCTCGACGCCGGAAATCGGCGCCCGGCCAGGCCGACCGGGCTGGTGTTGGCGCCCACCCGGGAACTGGCGACGCAGATCGCCGCGACCATCGAGCCGCTTGCCGCGGTACGGGGTCTGCGCGTGGTCACGATCTTCGGCGGGGTGCCGCAACACAGGCAGGTCGCCGCGCTCAAGTCGGGAATCGATATCGTCGTCGCCTGCCCCGGGAGGCTCGAGGATCTGATGAAGCAACGCCTTGTCAGTTTGGACGCGGTGCAGGTGACGGTCATCGACGAGGCCGACCACCTCGCCGATCTGGGCTTCCTGCCCACCGTCACCCGCATCCTGGCGGCCACCCCCGCGAGGGGGCAGCGGATGCTCTTCTCGGCCACACTCGACGCGGCGGTCGACACCCTGGTGAAGCGATTCCTCACCGACCCGGTGACCCGATCGATCGCCGAACCAAAGTCCGTGACTCCCGCGATGACGCACCACCTGTTCTGCGTCGACGGGCCGCAGGCGAAAAGGGATTTGGTACACCGGCTGGCCGCAGGGGAATCCCGGCGAATCCTCTTCATGCGGACCAAGCACCAGGCGCGGAAGCTGGCCCGCCAGCTCACCCAGTCGGGTATCGCGTCGGTCGAGCTGCACGGCAACCTGTCCCAGTCGGTGCGCGACCGCAACCTGGCGGCGTTCGCGGAGGGTCGCGCCCGGGTGCTGGTGGCGACAGACATCGCCGCACGCGGCGTACACGTGGACAACGTCGAACTGGTGGTCCACGTCGACCCGCCCGCGGAGCACAAGGCTTACCTGCATCGATCCGGCCGCACGGCCCGGGCCGGCGCCTCCGGTGACGTGGTCACCATCGCGCTGCCCGAGCAACGCCGCGACACCGAATCGATGATGCGCAAGGCGGCCATTCGCGCCGTCCCCCAGCAGGTCACCGCGGCCTCCCCCGTCATCCACAACCTGGCCGGCCGGCCCGCGCCCCGCGAGGCCGTCGCGCCCGTGCCGGTGGCGGCGCGTCGGTCCGGTCCGACCCCGGTTGCACCCCACGGTCCGACGGCGGGGCGCAGCAGGCGGCGCCGGTCCCGTCGGCCGGCACCCACCGCGCGCTAGATTGACGGTGGCGATCGCCACTAGTCCCCTAGCGGTGTCATCTCCTGCAGCATGGTGGGAACGAGTTCGCTGACGGTGGGATGGATGTGCATGGTCCGCGCCAGCGTCGTGTAGGGCGCCTTCGCCGACATGACGTCGAGGATGGCGTGAATCGCTTCGTCACCACCGACGCCGAAGATGGCCGCTCCCAGGATCTCCCGCGTGTCGGCATCGACCACGACCTTCATGAAGCCTTGCGTCTCACCCTTTTCCACCGCCCGGCCGACTCGTGTCATGGGCCGCTTACCAACCAGCGCCTTGCGGCCCGATGCGCGGACTTGGTCGACGGTCATGCCCGCGCGCCCCAGCGGAGGGTCGATGTAGAGCGCATAGGCGGTGATGCGGTCGCTCACGCGCCGCGGGTCGCCGTCGAGCAGGTTGGCGGCAACGATCTCGAAATCGTTGTAGGAGGTGTGGGTGAAGGCCCCCTTACCGTTGCAGTCCCCCATCGCCCAAATGTGCTCGACGTTCGTCTTGAGTTGGTCGTCGACCACGATGTAGCCACGGGCGTCGGTTTGCACGCCGGCAGCTTCCAGCCCCAAATCGTCGGTGTTGGGCCGCCGGCCCACGGCCAGTAGCAGGTGACTCCCGGCGATGGGGACGGCGCCCGCGCGCGGCGTGAGCTCGAACCCGCTGTCGGTCTTATTGATTCGCACGTCATCGGCGCCGACGACGACGTCGATGCCCTCGTCCTCCAGGATGTCCCGGACGGTGGCGGACACGTCCTCGTCTTCCCGCGACGCCAGGCGCGCACCCCTCTCGACCACCGTCACCCGGGCCCCGAAGCGCCGGTACATCTGCGCGAACTCCAGCGCGATGTAGCTGCCGCCGAGGA
>NZ_LZJG01000195.1:0-898 GCF_001667785.1 Mycobacterium sp. E3247
TGCATACCGGTTGCATCGGCACCGGCCGCACGCTCGGTCATCGCAAAACAGACCCGAATGTCACCGTTGACCAGCGGCTCCAGATAGCGCTTTTTCTGCTCGTCGGTTCCATGCTCGATCAGCGTGAGCATCGTCGCGTCCTGGGGGCCCATGCAGTTCATCGCCCAGGCACCCAGGTGACTGAAGGCGCGCCCGACCTCGACCTGCACGACCGCGTTCGCCAGATGACCGAGGCCCATTCCGCCGTATTCGACCGGAACGAACGGGCACCACAACCCGGCAGCGCGCGCTTCGGCCTGAAGCTCTTTAACGATTTCGAAGAAGGGCCGCGCGCCGACTTGAGGCTCGGCTGGCAGCACAACGTCGTCGATGAATGCGGCGACACGGGCACGCAGTTGCTGAATCTCCGCCGGGAGCTCGAAATCGATCATGTGACATACGCTGACAGGATTGACAGTAACTGTCAACACCGTTAGCGTCAGTGCATGACTTCGACTGCGACGCTGCTCGACGTCGATCGGCTCGATTCGTGGATCGGGGACCAGTTGCCCGGTTGTGGGATCCCGATGACGGCTGAACGGATCGGCGAGGGGACCGGAACGGCAAACGTGTCGTTCCGGGTGGCGCGCGGTGAACACGCCTGGGTGTTACGTCGGCCGCCAGCGGTCAAGAACCACCCCACTGCCTCGAATACATTGCGGGAGTGGCGCATCCTGCGGGCTTTGGAGGGCACCGACGTGCCCCATCCACCGCCGGTGCTCTACTGCGAAGATGCCGAAGTGCTGGGCACCGAGTTCATGTTGATGGGCGTGGTGGATGGATTCACGCCGGGGTTCGAGCTGCCCGAACCCTTTCTCGGTGACATCACCCTGCGGCACGGCCTAGCGATGGCCTACGT
>NZ_LZJG01000196.1:0-8704 GCF_001667785.1 Mycobacterium sp. E3247
GAAGAAGTCGGCGTTGATCTGCGTGTACTGGCTCCACTGCTCGGGCACGTCGTCTTCGTAGTAGATCGCTTCGACGGGGCAGACGGGCTCGCAGGCCCCGCAGTCGACGCACTCGTCGGGGTGGATGTACAGCATCCGCGCGCCCTCGTAGATGCAATCGACCGGGCACTCCTCGATGCACGCCTTGTCTTTGATGTCGACACAGGGCTCGGCGATCGTGTAGGTCACAGACGTCTCCTCCATGTACTGCTTTTAGTGTGGGCTGCTCTTCGGCTCGCGGCCGGCGCGTCCGGCCGCCTCAGGCAAAAGCTTTCGGTTACTGATACTAGACGTTGCACATACACGTCAACCACTTGGCACGCCCGTTAAATGGACGATTTAAGACTGCCAGTCTCGGGCCCCGCGACCGGGGGTCGTTTCGCCGAGGGCGAACGGTCGCCTCGGGCCACTGACCTGCACAAAGTCACGCTCCAGCGGGGCTTGCCGATAGTCATTGCGATGGAAGCATGTTCGCGGCGCCTGGTAATCTCGACGTCAGACGGCAGCCGCTGGCAGATGTCGTCGCCTTTATAGCGGTGCATTAATCGGGGAAGGTGTCCACACATGAGGCTGTCGTTGACCAAATTGACCGTTGCCGTCGGTAGTGCGGCCGTCGCGTTGACCGCCGGCGCGGGAATCGCGTCCGCAGATCCGTCGGACGCGATCATCAACACCACGTGCAACTACGGGCAGGTGATCGCCGCGCTCAACGCCACCGACCCGGCGGCCGCCGCGCAGTTGAACAGCTCGCCGATGGCGCAGTCGTACATCCGCAGCTTCCTGGCCTCGCCGCCGCCGAAGCGCCAGCAGATGGCCCAGCAGATCCAGGCGATGCCGTCGGCGATGAAGTACTACGACGACATCAACCAGGTCGCGGTCACCTGTAACAACTTCTGAGCCGTCTGAGTCGAGGCGGTTCAGTAACCGCTGAGCAGGCCGCGCAGGCGGCCTAGCGTTTCTGGCCCGACGCGGCTGCAGATTCGGGACGGGTCCGCGGGCCTGCGCCCCCAGAGCAGCAGGACGCGGGCGGCGGGGTCGGTTTCCAGCGTGGCGGGGCCTTCGGGCGCGGCGAGTTCGATGGTGGTGCGGTCGGCTTCGGCGCCGAGCACGACGTCGTCGGTGTCCGGGGCCCGCAGCCGCGCCTCGATGCGCTCGCCCGGCCGAAGCCCCTTGGCTCCCTTGGCCAGCAGCGGTTTGCCGACGGCGACGACGCTGTGGGTGGTCATCCACGGCTCGGCCAGCCCGGCCTGGAAGGTCGCCGGGAGATCGGGGTCCCCGGTGATGTCCCACCCGTGCAGCACGAGCTCTTCGCGCATGTGTTCGGCGAACCAGGGCACCTTCATGGTGCGGCCCGTCCATGCGACGTCGGTGTCCTGAGGCACGTCGTCGGCCGCCTCCGCGATCCGGTTCAGGGTGGCCATCCGGTCGAACAGCGCGTCCCACAGGTCCGCGTCGTTCAGGTTGCGCAGTGGTCCCTCGCGTTCCTCGAAGCCCCGGGTGCCGACGGGTTCGCTGTCCAGGTGGGCGGCCAGCACCCGGGCGATCTCCTCGGCGTTTCCGGCCTGATGGACGACGATGTCGCGCACCGTCCAGGCCTCACACCAGGTGCCAGAGTCGGGCCGGCGCCGCTGCACCGCGTCTACGAACGGCCGCCACTCGGGGAACCGGTCGTCATCGATCTGTCGGTTCACGGCGTCGGGTATACCCGCCGCCACGGGCTGCTAAGCGGCCCGCGGGGCGTAGGTTGTGGTGCGTTGGCGCGCCGGGCGCCCGATCCCCTCGGCGATCGCGGTCAGCTCCTCGACGGTCTTGGCCGACCCGTGCTCGGACCCGGCCATCCGCGAGATGGTCTCCTCCATCAGCGTGCCGCCCAGATCGTTGGCGCCGCCGTTGAGCATCACCTGGGTGCGCTCGACACCCAGCTTCACCCAGCTGGTCTGAATCTGGGATATGCGGCCGTGCAACATGATTCGCGCCAACGCGTGCACGGCCCGGTTGTCTCGATGGGTGGGGCCGGGGCGCGCCGCGCCGGCCAGATACAACGGCGAACTCTGGTGCACGAACGGCAACGGCACGAACTCGGTGAACCCGCCGGTGCGGTCCTGGATCCCGCGCAGCACGTTGAGGTGGGCGACCCAGTGCCGCGGGCTGTCCACGTGCCCGTACATCATCGTCGACGAGGACCGCAGGCCCACCTCGTGCGCGGTGGTCACGATGTCGATCCATTCCGAAGTCGGCAGCTTGCCCTTGGTCAGCACCCAGCGCACCTCGTCGTCCAGGATCTCGGCCGCGGTGCCCGGGATGGTGTCCAGCCCGGCCTCGCGCAGGCTGATCAGCCACTCGCGCACGCTCAGCCCGCTCTTGGTGACGCCGTTGGCGATCTCCATCGGAGAGAAGGCGTGCACGTGCATGGACGGCACCCGCGCCTTGACGGCGCGCACCAGGTCGGCGTAGCCGGTGATCGGCAACTCCGGGTCGATCCCGCCCTGCATGCACACCTCGGTGGCGCCTTCGACGTGCGCCTCCCACGCGCGGTCGGCCACCTCTTCGGTGGACAGCGAATACGCGTCGGCGTCGCCCTTGCGCTGCGCGAACGCGCAGAACCGGCACCCGGTGTAGCAGATGTTGGTGAAGTTGATGTTGCGGTTCACCACGAACGTCACGTCGTCGCCCACCGTGTCGCGGCGCAGCGAGTTCGCCAGCGCGGCAACGGCTTCCAGTGCTGGTCCGTCCGCGGTGGCCAGCGCCAGGTACTCGCCGTCGGTGCAGCCGGCGGGATCGCGCTCGGCGGCCCGCAGCGCGGCGAGCACGTCGGTGTCTAGGCGTTCTGGCGCTTTGGCGCCTTGGACGGTCAGCTCGTGCACGTGCGCGCGGATCGATTCCCAGTCGCCGAAGGCGCTGTCCAGATCGCTGCGGGCTTCGGTGGCGCGGCCCTCGGTGTCGATCGCCGCGTTGAGGTCGGTCCGCCCGGCGGACGCGACGTCGTCGGGCTCCTGCCAGGGCAGGCCCACCGGATTGATGTCGCGGGCCAGGCCGGTCGCCGGGTCGGCCAGCGCCAGCACGTGCCCCCGCACCCGCGGGTCGATCCACGCCGCCCCCGCCTGCACGTACCTGGGCTGGGCGGTGAGTCGCTGCACGAGTTCGTATCCGGCCTCGGCGGTGATGTCGGCCAGGTCGTCGAGCGCGGGCCACGGCCGCTCGGGGTTGACGTGATCGGGGGTCAGCGGCGACACCCCGCCCCAGTCGTCCACCCCGGCCGCCACCAGCGCCAGGCACTCGTCGCGGGACACCAGATTGGGGGGCGCCTGGATGCGCATGCCGGGACCGAGCACCAACCGCGCGACCGCCACCGTCGCCAGGTAGTCGTCGATCCCGGCGTCGGGAACGGCGGCCATCGCGGTGTGCTCCTTGGCCCGGAAGTTCTGCACGATCACTTCCTGAACGTGCCCGAACTCCTTGTGCGACTTGCGAATCGCGTGCAACGTGTCGGCCCGCTCGGTCAGCGTCTCCCCGATCCCGACCAGCAGCCCGGTGGTGAACGGAATCGACAGCCGGCCCGCGTCGGTGAGCGTGCGCAGCCGTACCGCCGGGTCTTTGTCCGGACTGCCGTAGTGCGCAAGACCTTTCGTTTCGAACAGCCGCCGCGAGGTCGTCTCGAGCATCATGCCCATTGACGGCGCCACCGGCTTCAGCCGGGCCATCTCCGACCAACTCATCACGCCGGGGTTCAGGTGCGGCAGCAGTCCGGTCTCTTCGAGCACCCGGATGGCCATGGCCCGCACGTAGGACAGCGTGGAGTCATATCCCCGTTCGCCGAGCCATTCTCCCGCCTCCGGCCACCGATCCTCGGGCCGGTCACCGAGTGTGAAAAGCGCTTCCTTGCAACCGAGTTCGGCGCCGCGACGGGCGATGTCGAGGATCTCGTCGGGCTCGAGATACATGCCCGCCCCCTGCGCGCGCAGCTTGCCGGGCACGGTGACGAAGGTGCAGTAGTGACACGTGTCGCGGCACAGGTAGGTGACCGGGACGAACACCTTGCGCGAATAGGTGATGGGCAACCCGCCGCCCGGGCCGCGCCGGCCCGCCGACGCCAATCCGGCGTCGCGTACCCGCGCGGCGCTGGCGCACAGATCCGCGAGGTCCTCGCCGCGCGCGGTCATCGCAACGGCCGCCTCATCGACATTGAGCGCGACACCGTCTCGAGCGCGGCGCAACACCCGCCGAAGCGCCGACGCGTTGGTCTTCGGGGGAATCACAGGATTAGGAAGAGCGGTAGGCTCCTCGCCCGGAGTCAGCGGCACCTTCGTGTAACTTCCCCACGATCGAAATTCATCCGCGTGTCCCAACATGTGAAATTTTCTTCCGACCCGTCCGGGCCCCGTCTGCGCAACAGTCAACAGTAGCGGCAGGGCCATACCGCCGAGCGGGGACGTCCCGGCCCCCGTGCCGGCGAGAACGTCAGTGCCGGTGGCCGCGTCGCCACAACACCCAGAACGGCGGCCCGACACCGAGCACGATCAGCAGCAGGGCCCCATAGGCCATCAGGCCGCGACCCCCCAGGATGACGTCGTCGGCCGGGCCGCCCATGCTGATCACCGCCACCGTGAACAGCCACGTCCACAACGGCAGCGCGGCCAGCCGCGACGACGTGGTCCACCGCCCGGCGGCCCACACCAGCGCGGCGTTGACCAGGCCGGAGATCAGGCCGCTGATGGGAAACGGGACCGCCCCGATGTAGGAAGGCAGCAGCAGGGCCCCGGCCAGTGCGGAGAGGACCCCGTCGACGGCGAGCAGCGCCAGGACGACGAACCGGATCGCGGGGTCGGTCGCGCCGGCGTCCTCGAGGGACGCGGCGCGCGGCTCGGTTGCGGTCAGGTCGGAACGCTGTCGATGTTGGAGAGTATCGAGCCGATCACCCACTGCAGGCTGTCGAGTCGGTCCTGCCAATGCTGCTGATTAGGGTCCAGGTCGGGGTCCATGCGAAATCCTTCCGTGGCTGCCTGATTGGCAAGCCTACCGCGTGCCGGCCGCGGTGAAACCAAGCCCCGCAAGCAGATCTGTTTCCCAGCCGCGCTCGTCGCGCTCCCCCGGCGTGCCGGCGGCCAGCACGTAGTGTTCCTCGGCCAGGATCGGCAGCGCCATGTTGTTCGACAGGGCGCAGGCCCGGCCGGTGGGCCCGACGACCACCTGGGTGGCGTGCGCGGCGAGCGCCGCCCTCTTCGCCGCCCACGCCTGAGGGGCGGGTTCGACGACGGCGTCGATGTCGGCGTCCGCATACCCGAAGCCGAACTCTTCCTCCGGCGCAATGCTCCACTCCGGCAGCAGATCCTCGTCGCCCAGGGCGTGCAGGCCCGCCATGAAGGCGCGCGTCGCGAACACCGACCAGTAGAACTTCGGCACGGTCCACGGCTCGCCGGGGAAGTCGCCGGAGCCGGCGGCCGCCACGGCGGCGGTGGTGACGGCGTGGGTGTGGACGTGGTCGGGGTGGCCGTAGCCGCCACCGGGGTCGTAGGTCACGACCACGTGGGGGCGCTGCTCGCGAATGACGGCCACCAGCGCGCCGACGGCCTCCAGCTCGTCGGCGTCGATGAACCGCCGGCGCCGCCGCCCGGGTGTGCCCTGCATGCCCGAGTCGCGCCAGCGCCCCGCGCCGCCCAGGTAGTGGGGCGCGCCCACGCCCAGCGCGCGCAGCGCCTCGGTGAGCTCGCCAATGCGGTAGCCCCCCAACTGATCCGCGCGATCGACGGCCAGTTCGGCCCAGCGATCGCCGATGATTTCGCCCTCCTCGCCGAGCGTGCAGGTGACGACGCGGACCTCCGCCCCGCGCGCGGTGTAGTGGGCGATGGTGGCGCCGTTGCTGAGGCTCTCGTCGTCAGGATGGGCGTGGACGAACAGCAGCCGTGGAGTCTCAGGCATGGACGCACAGTACCCCCCGGCCGGTCAGCGGTCTCGTCGCAGCCGATAGGAACGCATACGGCTACTATCGAGGGATGCCGCAGCTCACCCAGACCGCCCCGGCCGGCAGCCGGAGCCGCCGACGGGGCGAGGTCCTCGAACGGGCGCTCTACGAGGCCACCCTGGCCGAACTCGCCGAAGTCGGCTACGGCGGGCTGACGATGGAGGGCATCGCGGCGCGCGCCCAGACCGGCAAGGCGGCCCTGTACCGGCGCTGGACCACCAAGTGCGAGCTGGTGCACGCCGCGCTGGTCCACACCCTGCCCCCCTTGCCCGAGGCCCGCCCGGGTCGTTCGGCCCGGGAGAACCTGCTGACGGTGTTCACCGCCCACCGCGACGTGTGCGCCGGCAAGACCGCCTTTCCCGGAATGGCGACCGTGAACCAGCTGCTGCACGAACCCGAGATGCGCGCCATCTTCGCCGACGCCGTGGTGGCGCCCCGCCTGCAGATCGTCGAATCGATCCTGCAGGCCGCCGTCGCGGAGGGCGACCTGGATCCGGAGATGATCACCCCGCTGACCGCGCGCATCGGCCCGGCGCTGATCAATCAGCATTTCCTGCTGACCGGGTCGCCGCCGAACCGCCGCGAGCTGGCGCTCATCGTCGACACCGTGATACCGCCGCGACGGGCGAGCGCCACCTTCGAATAGCGGGCCGACGGGGACCGCTCAGGGGCCCGTCTTGATCCACTGGCCGGCGTCGCCGACGATGCCGACCGGCACCGCGCCCGTGAGACTGACGTTTTGCACGCTCGGGCCGGCCGCCACGATCGTGGTGTCCTGCAGGATCGGCAGCACGGTGGACATGTTCCACAGTCGCGGCTCGACCGCGGTGATCACGTCGTTGATGTTCTTGGTGCCGTTGAGCGCGGCGTCGATGTTCGACTGCACGCTGCGATCGCAGATCCCGGTGAGGTTCGACGGCGCCTGCACCAACGCGTTGGGGTCCGCCGGGCGGCTGGGCGGGGTCGACGTCGGCGTGGTGGCCGAGGTTCCCGGCCCGGTGGTCTTGGGTCCGGCCGAGGTGCTCGTCGGCCCCGTGGGCGTCGGCACCTGCGTCGCCTGCAGCGCCGGGCAGCCGTACCGCGACGCCAACCGCGTCGCCAGGTTCCCACCCGCCTGGTGCCAGCCGATGATCGCGTCCACCTGGTTGTTGTTCAGCGCGTCGCGATACAGCGTCACCGGGTCCAGCGCCAGCACGCTGGCGGCGATGCCGACGTTGCGCAACTGGTCGGCCGCGGTGTTGGCGACCGCGACGGACGTCGGGTCGTTGGCCGCCACGCCGATGACCAGCGACAGCTGCTGGCCGTCCTTGCTGATGCGGCCGCGGATGACCTCCGGCGGGCCGCTGTTCGCCGGTGTCGGCGCCGGCGACCCCGACGCGTTGCCCTCCACCTTGTAGCCCGAGCCCTCCAGCAACCCCAGCGCCGCCGGCGTCGTCATCGCGGGCGGTGCGGTCGGCTCGTAGCCGGGATCGCTGGGCGCCCGCACCTGGGCCTGGTCCAGTGTGACCGTGTTGTCACTGCCCGCGCCCACCGCCGCCAGCAGGTCGACGTCGAGCAGCCCGAGGACCGCCTTGCGGACCTGGGCGTCGGACAGCTTGGGCTCGTTGGCGCGCAACGTCAGCTGCATCACCCGGGGCGTCACGATGCGGGCGGTGCGCACGTCGGGGATGGCAGACAACTGCGCGAAGGCCGCCGACCCGCCGTGCACCTGGGCCACCTGGGTGTCGCCGTTGCGGACCGAATCGGCCAGCGCCGCCGGCGCGCCCGCCCGCCGGAAGAGAATGAGCGCGGGTTTGGCCGGTGTTCCCCAGTAGCGGTCGTTGCGGGCCAGCAGGATCTCGTCGCGCTGCGGATCGATGCTCTCCACCCGGAATTGGCCGCCGGTGACCGGGAGCGCGCGGGCCAACCCGGCCGCGAACCCGCCCGGCACATCCTTGACGATGTGCGCCGGAAGGATGTTGCTGAACAACTCTTTCCAGGACGGATACGGCTGGGCGAAGGTGACCACCGCCTGCTTGCCGCCCTCCAGCGACTGCACGCCGGTGATGAGGTCGTAGCCGGCCGGATCGACGACGCCGGGCTGGCTGACCATCTGCCGCCACAGGTACCAGAAGTCGTCGGCGCCGATCGGCGCGTTGTCGGTCCACTGCGCCTCCGGCCGGATCTTGTAGGTCACCGTGAAGGGGTTCTCGTTGGTGACTTCGGCGGCCTCCAGCAGGGTCGGGTCCATTTCCCAGCGCGAGCCGGTCGGGGTGCCGGGGTCGGGCACCGGCCGGAACGCGCTGGGCAGCACGAGCGCGCTGATCGCCGCGTTCACCGGCGACAGATCGGACAACAGGTGCGGATTGAAGCCGGCGCCGATCGAGTCGATGCCCATGATGATCTGGGTGGGCCGCGGCGGCGGCGGTGGCGAGTTGTGCGGAGTGTCGGTGCTCTGCGGCGCCGGCGGGGGGTTGACCGTGCACGCCGCCAGCGCCAGCCCGGCCAGCGAGACGACCACGCCGACCGTCACGAAGAAACGGCGCACTCGTCTCGGCATGCCGATCAGGGTAACGAGCAGCCCCCCAACGGCCCGCCCGAGCACGCGCGGTTAACCCCGCGCCTTGGCCCGCGCCCGGCTGCGCCCCCGGGTCGTGGCATCCAGCTCCACCTTGCGCACGCGAACGATCTCCGGGGTCACCTCGACGCATTCGTCCTGCGCGCAGA
>NZ_LZJG01000197.1:0-2961 GCF_001667785.1 Mycobacterium sp. E3247
GCCGCCGCCTCAGGCCGGCGCGCCACCTGCCCGGCGAACAACACCGGAATCGACGCCGGCCCCCACGCCTCGGTCAGGACGGCCCGGTTACCGATTTCGTCCAGCCTGCGGTGTTCACCGGCGTCCAGCGCGTCAATCGCCGACAACGGCCGCCCTGGTTCGGTCGTCATGGCCAGCAGCACCCGCCGCAGCCGCTCGATCAACGTCTCCACGGCGTCCGCGTCGAATATGTCGGTGTCGTATTCGACACGTAGGCGCAGTTCGTGTCCCGGCTGGGCCTGAATGGTCAGCGGGTAGTGAGTGGACTCCCGGCTGGCGATGTCGGTGATGGACAACTCCTGATCGCCCGACAAGGCGGCGGCGTCGATCGGATAGTTCTCGTAGGCGAACAGCGTGTCGAAAAGCTTGTCCTGGCCGACGATGCGGTGAATGTCGTTGAGCGCCAAGTGCTGGTGGTCGAAGGTGTGGTTGTTGGCACCCTGCAGCTGCTCGAGCAGGTCGGCGGCGGTAGTCGTCGGGCTGAGCTTCGCGCGCACCGGCACGGTGTTGATCATGAGCCCGACCATCGATTCCGCACCCAAGAGTTCGGCCGGTCTGCCCGAGACCGTCGTGCCGAAGGCGACATCGTGCTGGCCGGTCAACCAGCACAGCAGTTGCGCGTAGGCGGCCTGCAGCACCGTGTTGACGGTGGTGTGGCAGGAGCGTGCGAGTTCACCGACGGCGCGGGTGAGATCGGCCGGCAGGCTGAGCGTGTGGACGCCTTGCGCGCCCGGCTGCAGCCGGTCTTGGCGGCCGACCAGGGCCGGGGTGTCGAAGCCGGCGAACACCTCACCCCAGGCGGCGCGTGCGGCGTCGCGGTCGCGGGCGGCCAGCCAGCCGACGAAGTCGCGGTAGGGCGCCGGGGCGGGCAGGCGTTGTCCGTAGTAGCCGGCGAAGATGTCGCCGAGCAGGATCGGCATCGACCAGCCGTCGAGCACGATGTGGTGGTTGGTCAGCACCAGCCGGTGGCGGTCAGCGGCGGTGCGGATCAAGGCCACCCGGAAGGGCGACTGGTTGACGAGGTCGCAGACGGCGGCGCGTTCGGCGGCGCAGAGCCGCTCGACGTGCGCGTCGACGTCGGCGGCCAGCTCCAGGTACTGCCAGGCCGGCTCGGGCTCGGCCACCACGACCTGCACCGGCTCGTCGAACTGGTCGAAGAATCGTGCCACCAGGTTCGGATGCCGCCGGACCACCGCGTGCACGGCGTCGCGCAGGCGGTCGGGGTCGAGCGGGCCGGTGATGCTGATGTCGAGCTGGCCGGCGTAGAGGTCGCCGGCGTCCCGCATGGTGTTGGCGTGAAAGAGCAGGCCCTGCTGGACCGGGGTCAGCGGCAGCACGTCGGCGATGTGGCATTGCCGTTGCAGCTGGTCGATCTGCTTCTGGCTGAGGCGGGCGGGCGCGACGTCCGACGGCGTCAACCCGCCACCCCCGGATCGCACGTGGGCGCAGATCCCGGCCAGGGCCTCGAACCACAACCGGCTCAGCCGGCTGACCTGCCCGTCCTCCAGCGCCGACGGCGCCCACGTCCAATGCGCCTGCAGGCGCGGGCCGGCCTCGGTGTCGACGGTGGCCGCGTTGAGCTCCAGGGTGTGCATCAGCGGCATCGGGATCGCCGCTGCCGCGCCGGTGACCGAGCCCGGCACGGGGCGCCACATCTCGTCGGTGAGCTCACCGGCGCCGCCCTGCCGCCCCAGGTAGTTGAACCCGATCGGCGGGTCGGATCCGTCCAGGCCGGCCTCGGTGTTCAGGTAGCGCAGCAGCCCGTAGGTCAGTGAATCGGGCAGGGCGCGCAGCTGTTCCTTGGCGTCCTTGATCACCGCGCCCAGCGATGGACCCCCGGAAACGATTTGCGCCCAAGGTAATTCACCCGTCACCAAGGACACCGGGTACTTGGCGGTGAACCACCCTACGGTGCGCGACAGGTCGACGTCGCGGCCCAGCTCCTCGTGGCGGCCGTGGCCTTCGACGTCGATGCCGATCGGCGCGCCGGCCTCGACGCGGGGGCCCAGGAATTCGACCAGCGCCAGGGCGAACGAGATCAGCAGGATGTCCTGGACGCCGGCGTGGAACGCCGCGGGCACCTCACCGAGCAGCATGCCGGTGGTCTCGGCGTCCAGCTCCACCGAGAGCTGCCCGGCGGCGGCGAAGGTGTCCACCTCGGGTCGCACCGCGGGCAGCGCCGCGGGCGTCGCCGCCACCTGCCTCCAGGTGTCCAGCTGGTCCACGACGTCCGGGGCGTTGGCGCGCTCGGCCAGCTGCGCCGCCCACCGCGCGAACGACGTCCCCGCCGGCGGCAACGCCACCGGTTGGCCCAGCCGGTGCTGCGCCCAGGCGATGTTCAAGTCCTCCAACAGGATTCGCCACGACACGCCGTCGACGGCCAGGTGGTGGATGATCACCACCAGCTGGGCGGTCGCGGTGACCCACAGCGCGCTGAGCATCGCCCCTTCGGCCGGGTTCAGCCGCGACCTCGCCTCGAGCACCGCCGCGTCGGACAACACCTCCACGGTGTGCAGGCAGTCGGCGGCGTCCACCGCACCCGGCTCGGGCACCGTCAGCGACCACCCGTCGTCAACACGTAGCCGCAGCATGGCGTGCCGATCCAGCAGCGCCTGCAGCACCACCAGCACGTCGGGCACATCGACCCCGGCCGGGGCCTGGACCAACATCGCCTGGTTGAACTGGTCGACCGGACCCTGCACGCCCTGCAGCCAGCGGATGATCGGGGTGGCCGGCACCGGGCCCACGCCCTCGTCCGCCACGTCGGCGCGCGCGTCAGCGACATCGGCCACCCGGGCCAGCCGGGCGACGGTCTGCTCGACGAAGATGTCGCGCGTCCGGCAGATCAGGCCGGCGGCGCGGGCCCGCGTCACCACCTGCATCGAGGAGATGCTGTCGCCGCCCAGGTCGAAGAAGGAGTCG
>NZ_LZJG01000198.1:0-585 GCF_001667785.1 Mycobacterium sp. E3247
GATTGCCGACGAATCGCACCGTGGAGGTGCGGCTGCAGGGCTGGGAAGAGTTCGAGGACAAGGTCGACCGGATCGTCACCATCGGCGCCTTCGAGGCTTTCAAGATGGAGCGGTACGCCGCGTTCTTCGAACGCGCCCACAACATTCTTCCCCGGCGGGTGGCTGCCGACACCGCAGACCGTCGGCGAGTACGCGGTCACGGCCGGCTTCGAGCTGACCCGGGTCCACTCGCTGCAGCTGCACTACGCGAGGACCCTGGAGACCTGGGCGGCCAACCTGGAGGCCAACCGCAAGCAGGCGGTCGAGCTGCAGTCCGAAGAGGTCTACGGCAAGTACATGCACTACCTGACCGGCTGTGAGAACTTCTTCCGCAAGGGCATCAGCAATGTCGGGCAGTTCACCCTCGTGAAGTAGGTGGCGAGGGGCCGGGGACCGCTACTTTTCCAGCGTGAACTGGTCGACGTCCGTGTAACCCTGGCGGAACAGCTTCGCGCAGCCGGTCAGGTACTTCATGTAGCGGTCGTAGACCTCTTGCGACTGGATGGCGACGGCCTGCTCGCGATTGGCCTCGAGGGCGGCAGCCCG
>NZ_LZJG01000199.1:0-1782 GCF_001667785.1 Mycobacterium sp. E3247
ACGTCCTCGACCTTCGCGATGCGCTTGCCCCTGCCGAGCTTGGAGATGTGCACCAGGCCGTCACGTCCCGGCAGCAACGACACGAACGCGCCGAAATCGGTGGTCTTGACCACGGTGCCGAGGAACCGCTCGCCCACGGTCGGCAGCTGCGGGTTGGCGATGGCGTTGATCCGGTCGATCGCCGCCTGGGCCGAGGGGCCGTCGGTGGCGCCGACGAACACGGTGCCGTCGTCCTCGATGGAGATCTGCGCGCCGGTCTCCTCGGTGATGGCGTTGATCACCTTGCCCTTGGGCCCGATGACCTCGCCGATCTTGTCCACCGGGACCTTGATGGTGGTCACCCGCGGCGCGTAGGGGCTCATCTCGTCGGGTGAGTCGATGGCCTCGGCCATCACCTCGAGGATGGTCAGGCGCGCGTCCTTGGCCTGCGCCAGGGCACCCGCGAGGACCTGGGACGGGATGCCGTCGAGCTTGGTGTCCAGCTGCAGCGCGGTGACGTAGTCCTTGGTGCCGGCGCACTTGAAGTCCATGTCGCCGAACGCGTCCTCGGCGCCCAGGATGTCGGTCAGGGTGACGAAGCGACGCTCGGTCTTGCCGTCCACCTCGACGTCGTCGGACACCAGGCCCATCGCGATGCCGGCGACCGGCGCCTTGAGCGGCACCCCGGCGTTGAGCAGGGCGAGCGTGGACGCGCACACCGATCCCATCGACGTCGAGCCGTTGGAGCCCAGCGCTTCGGACACCTGGCGGATGGCGTAGGGGAACTCCTCGACGCTGGGCAGCACCGGGATCAGGGCGCGCTCGGCGAGCGCGCCGTGCCCGATCTCGCGCCGCTTGGGCGAGCCGACCCGGCCGGTTTCACCGGTCGAATACGGCGGGAAGTTGTAGTGGTGCATGTAGCGCTTGGTGGTCTCGGGCCCCAGCGAGTCGATCTGCTGGGCCATCTTGACCATGTCCAGCGTGGTCACGCCCAGGATCTGGGTCTCGCCGCGCTCGAACAGCGCGCTGCCGTGCGCCCGCGGCACCACGGCGACCTCGGCCGACAGCGCGCGGATGTCGGTGATGCCGCGGCCGTCGATGCGGAAGTGGTCGGTCAGGATGCGCTGGCGCACCAGCTTCTTGGTCAGCGAGCGGAACGCGGCGCTGACCTCCTTTTCGCGGCCCTCGTAGGTCGCAGAGGCCCCGGTGAGGCGCGCCAGCACCTCCGCTTTCAGCTCGTCGGTGCGCGCGTCGCGCTCGGCCTTGCCGCCGATGGTGAGCGCCTTGGCCAGCTCGTCGGTGGCCACCGAGGCCACCGAGTAGTAGACGTCGTCGCCGTAGTCGGGGAACGTCGGGTAGTCCCCGGTGGGTTTGGCGGCGGCGTCGGCCAGCTCCTGCTGTGCGGTGCACAGCGTGGCGATGAACGGCTTGGCGGCCTCCAGGCCCTCGGCCACGACGGTCTCGGTCGGCGACTGGGCGCCGCCTTCGACGAGCTCGATGACGTTCTCGGTGGCCTCGGCCTCGACCATCATGATCGCGACGTCCGGCTTGCCGTCATGCTCGCCGACGATGCGGCCGGCCACCACCATGTCGAACACGGCCCGTTCGAGCTGCTCGACCGTGGGGAAGGCGACCCAGGTGCCGTCGATCAGCGCCACCCGCACGCCCCCGACGGGACCGGAGAACGGCAGGCCGGCCAGCTGGGTGGAGGCCGAGGCGGCGTTGATCGCCAGCACGTCGTACAGGTCGTTGGGGTCCAGGCTCAGGATCGTCACCACGACCTGGATCTCGTTGCGCAGCCCG
>NZ_LZJG01000200.1:0-729 GCF_001667785.1 Mycobacterium sp. E3247
GCGAGTTGGCGAAGCGGTCGATCTGGGCGCCGTGGTCGTTGAAGTAGTACTCGCGCTCGACGTCGGCGCCCTGGGTGCTCAGCAGCCGGCCCAGCGCGTCGCCGACCGCGGCCCAGCGGGTGCCGCCGATGTGGATGGGCCCGGTGGGGTTGGCCGAGACGAATTCCAGGTTGATCTTGTGGCCGCCCAGCGCGTCGGAGTGACCGAACTCATCACCGGCGTCGATGACGTTGTTGACGATCACCGCCTGCGCCGACGCCTCGAGGCGCAGGTTGATGAATCCGGGCCCGGCCACTTCCGCCGAGGCGACGCCGTCGGCCTGTGCCAGCGCCTCTGCCAGCCAGCCGGCCAGTTCACGGGGGTTGGCGCCGACCTTCTTGCCCAGCTGAAGCGCCAGGTTGCTGGCGTAGTCGCCGTGCTCGGGATTGCGGGGCCGCTCCACGGTGACCGTCGCCGGCAAGGCGGCAGCGTCCAGCCCGCGCTCGGCCAACACCGCGGAGGCCGTGTTCCTGAGCAGCTCAGCGAGGTCAGCTGGGGTCACGAGCGTCCATCCTATTGGCTGAGGTGCCCGCGCCCCGAATCCGTTGCGGTGGTCGAGCGGTCACCGCGATGCGTTAGTCTGTCTGGGCCCACTGGCGCATCATGGTCTCCATGCGCCCCCGTAGCTCAGGGGATAGAGCGTCTGCCTCCGGAGCAGAAGGCCGCAGGTTCGAATCCTGCCGGGGGCAC
>NZ_LZJG01000201.1:0-527 GCF_001667785.1 Mycobacterium sp. E3247
GGGGTCGCCGAGGACCGGGGGCTGGCCGTTGCCGCCTTCTCCACCGGTGGGAGCTTGGCCGACACCCCCGGCGCCGGACGCCCCGCCGCCGGCACCCGCGGGGTTTGACCCCAACGTGCCGCCGCCTCCAGGCCCGGACGCCCCGCCGCCTCCGCCGGTCCGGGCGTACAGCGTGAACTGGGACGCCATCGCGCAGTGCGAGTCGGGCGGCAACTGGTCGATCAGCACCGGTAACGGCTTCTCCGGTGGCCTGCAGTTCACCCCGAGCACCTGGCGCGCCAACGGCGGCAACGGTTCGCCCCAGAACGCGAGCCGTGAGGAGCAGATCCGGGTAGCGGAGAACGTGCTGCACTCCCAGGGCATCGGCGCCTGGCCGGTGTGCGGCCGTCGCGGCTGACCTCCCCAACGCAGTACTAAGTAGTGACAAGTAGTGGGGGGGCCCCCGCCCCGCCCCCCCGGGGCGGGGGGGGGGGGGGGGGGGCCGGCCCCCCCCCCCCCCCCCCCACTACTACGGGTGGTAGGGTGGA
>NZ_LZJG01000202.1:0-7988 GCF_001667785.1 Mycobacterium sp. E3247
CGCGCGGTCGGCCGAGATCGCGGGGGCCAGCGCGGCCGACACCCTGGTTGAGCTGGGCAGCGGAACGTCCGAGAAGACCCGGCTGCTGCTCGACGCGCTGCGTGAACGCGGATCGCTGCGCAGGTTCGTTCCCTTCGACGTCGACGCCGGCATCCTGTCGACGGCCGCCGCGGCCATCCAACAGGAATACGCCGGCGTCGAAATCCACGCGGTCTGCGGCGATTTCGAGGAGCACCTGACCGAGATCCCCACCGGCGGGCGGCGCCTGTTCGCCTTCCTGGGGTCGACGATCGGCAACCTCACTGCCGGCCCGCGCGCGGAGTTCCTGTCGAGCCTGTCCGCCCAGATGCGACCGGGGGACAGCCTGCTGCTGGGCACGGACCTGATCAAGGACACCGGCCGGCTGGTGCGCGCCTACGACGACCCGACCGGGGTGACGGCGGCGTTCAACCGCAACGTGCTGGCGGTGATCAACCGGCAACTCGACGCCGACTTCGACGTCGAGGCCTATCAGCACGTCGCGCGCTGGAACGCCGGGGAGGAGCGCATCGAGATGTGGTTGCGGTCCGGCCCGCCCCAACGGGTCCGCGTCGATGCGCTCGACCTGACCGTCGATTTCGCGGCGGGCGAGGAGATGCTCACCGAGGTGTCGTGCAAGTTCCACCCGGACGGGGTGAGCGCCGAGCTGGCCGCAGCGGGACTGCGCCGCACCCGGTGGTGGACGGACGCCGCGGGCGACTTCGGGCTGTCGCTGGCCGTGAAGTGACGGTCGGGGACTCGCTGGCCGCCCGTTGGCGGGCGGTGCGCCCGCCGGTGGCCGGGCTGCACCTGGACAGCGCCGCCTGCTCGCGGCAGAGCCTCGCGGTGATCGAGGCCGCCGCCCTGCACGCCCGCAACGAAGCCGAGGTCGGCGGCTACGTCGCGGCGGAGGCGGCCGCGCCCGCGCTGGACGCCGGGCGGGTGGCGTTCGCCGCGCTGGCCGGCATGCCCGACGCCGAGGTGGTGTTCACCACCGGCTCGCTGAACGCACTGGATCTGCTGCTGGGCGCGTGGCCGGCAGACCGGCGCACGGTGGCGTGTCTACCCGGCGAATACGGCCCCAACCTGGCGCTGCTGAACGCCCACGGATTCGACCGCCGGCTGCTGCCGACGCTCGAGGACGGCCGGGTCGCGCTCGACGACGCCGCGCTGGACCTGGAGGCCGATCCGCCCGGCCTGGTCCACCTGACCGCGGTCGGCAGTCACAGCGGGGTGGTGCAACCGTTGGCGATGATCGCGCAGCTGTGCCGCGAGCTGGGGCTACCGCTGGTCGTCGACGCCGCCCAGGCGCTGGGCCAGGTGGATTGCGCGGTCGGCGCCGACGTGACCTACGCGTCGTCGCGCAAGTGGATCGCCGGGCCGCGCGGTGTCGGGGCGCTGGCCGCCGGCCGCGAGCTGCTGGAGGGGTTGCGCCCGAGGCTGGCCGCCCCCGACTGGCTCGCCGGCTCGTTCACGGTCGCCCAGCAGCTGGAGTTCGGCGAGGCCAATATTGCTGCGCGCGTGGGTTTTTCGCTGGCGTTGGGCGAGTATCTGGCGTATGGGCCGCAGGCCGTGCGGGCGCGGCTGGCCGAGCTGGGCGCCACCAGCCGCCGGCTGTTGGCCGATGTGGCCGGCTGGGCTGTGGTCGAAGAGGTCGACGCGCCCAGCGCCATCACCACGCTGGCCCCGGTCGACGGCGCCGATCCGCAAGCGGTGCGGTCCTGGCTGCTCGCCGAGCGGCGGATCCTGACCACCTTCGTCGGCGTGCAGCGGGCGCCCCTGGAGTTGGCCGGGCCACGCCTGCGGATCTCGCCGCACGTCGACACCACGGCCGACGATCTGGAGACCTTCGCCGAGGCGCTGATCGCCGCGACCGCGGCGACGTCTGTTTAGCGCGCTGCCCCTAGTTAGCTTTGTGCGCCGTCAGCAGATAGGCCGGCATCTTCATCCGCCCCTTCTCGTCGCGCTCGTGTGGCGGGAATTCGAAAGGCGCATCGGGGGTTTCGACAACGTTGGACAGGATGAAGGCCGGCCGGATCTCGTCGACCTCCCAATACTTGCTGACCGCGGCGCGAAGTTCGTCCTCGTCGACCTCGTTGGGCTTCGGTTGCATCTCGGCGGGAAACGCGCCCTTGGCGAACACCAGCACGAACAGGCTGGCCCCCGGTGCCGCCGCGCGATGGATGGAGCTCAGGTAGCCGTCGCGGCCCTCGACCGGCAGCGAGTGGAACAGCGTGGAATCGACCACGGTGGAGAACCGTCCGTCGTAGCCACCCAGCGACGTGATGTCGGCCTGCGCGAAGCTGGCCGTCGTCAGGCCGCGTTCCCGGGCGGCCTCGGTGGCCGCCGCGACGGCGGTCGGCGTGATGTCGACCCCGACCACCGTGTAGCCCTGGGCGGCCAGCGCCAACGACAGTTCGGCGACCCCGCACCCGGCGTCCAGCACGTCGCTGCGGAATTTCCCGGCCGCCACCAGCGCGGCCAACTCGGGCTGCGGCTCACCGATGTTCCACGGCGGCGGGCCCTCGAAATGCGCCCGCTCGCGGTATGCGCTGTCCCAGTCCATGACCTGATCACCCGTCATGACTTCAACGTACCCGCGCTCAGGACTCCCAGGTGTGCACCGGCTCGTTGGCGTGCATGTGCGCGCAGTACCGGCGCAGCATCTCGGCCAGGGCGGCCGGCCTTGCCATCCCGCCGTCCTGAAGCGCGCGCACGGTGGCCACCTGCCAGCTGGCGCCGTTGCGGCCGGTCCTGGCGCGGGCCTCGATGACCTCGAGGAAGCGGTCCCGCACGTCGGCGTCCACGCCCCAGCGGCGCAGCCCCTCGTCCGCGATCGGCAGCAACGTGTCCAGCACCAGCGCGGTCGCCGTCACCTCTCTCAGTCCGGGGCCGCGGCCCGGCCAATGCAGCCGGGCGTCGATGCCGTTGCGGGCTGCGGCGAGGAAATTCGCTTGTGCCGCGGCGAAATCCATGCCGGCCCACACGGGATTGTCGTCCTCAGACAGGCGGCGCAGCACGCCGTAGAAGAAGGCCGAATTGGCCAGCATGTCCACGACGGTCGGCCCCGCCGGCAGTACCCGGTTCTCCAGCCGCAGGTGCGGCCGGCCGTCAACCACGTCGTAGACCGGCCGGTTCCACCGGTAGACCGTGCCGTTGTGCAGCCGCAGCTCGGGTAGGTGCGGTGCCCGCCCGGCCGCCAGCTCGGCGACCGGATCCTCGTCGGACACCTCAGGCAGCAGCGGGGGGAAGTAGCGGATGTTCTCCCGGTACAGGTCGAGCACCGAGCCGATCCAGCCTTCGCCGAACCACACCCGCGGCCGCACACCCTGGGACTTGGCCTCCTCGGGCCGGGTGTCGGTGGACTGCGTGAACAGCTCGATGCGGGTCTCGGCCCACAACTGGTGGCCGAAGAAGTACGGCGAGTTGGCGCCCAGCGCCAGCTGCGGCCCGGCTACCACCTGCGCGGCGTTCCAGTTCGCGGCGAACGCCTCCGGGGCCACTTGCAGATGCAATTGGATGCTGGTGCAGGCGGATTCGGGTGCGATCGACACGGCCTGCCAGCTCAGCGGCTCCGGGCCGGAGATGTTGATCGGGATGTCCTCGCCGCGCGCAGTGAAGATCGACTCGTTGAGCGCCGCGTAGCGCCGCGAGTCGCTCATCCAGCCGGTCGCCAGGTGTTCGGGCATCAGCGTGGGCAGGATCCCGATCATCACGATGTGCGCCCCACCCGCGCCCGCCTTGCTCTCGGCGTCGTTCAGGCTGGCCCGCACCTCGCCCTCCAGGTCCAGCGCGGTGTGCCCGGGCAGGGCGTGGGGCGGCACGTTGAATTCGATGTTGTAGGCGCCCAATTCCGGCTGGAACGCCGGGTCCCCGATGGCGTCCAGGACGTCGCGGTTCGACATCGCCGGCTGATAGTCGGCGTCGACCAGGTTGCACTCGATCTCCATGCCGGTGAGCGGCTTGGCCGAGTCGAAATGCGACTGGGCCAGCATCGTTTCGAAGACGTCCAGGCACAACTGCAGCTTCCGCCGGTATTCCCGCCGATGTGCGCTGTTGTACGTGGTGCGCTTGACCTCTTCGCCCACACCGCCGATGGAACAGGTTTACCGGCGGTAACGCAAGCTACGCGGTGAGCTTGTCGCCGGGCCGCAGACCATGATGGACTCCTGACGTGCCCGCTGAGTTCGTCGCCGCCATCGACCAGGGAACCACCAGCACCCGGTGCATGATCTTCGATCATGACGGCGCCGAAGTGGCTCGCCACCAACTCGAGCACGAACAGATCCTGCCCCGCGCCGGCTGGGTCGAGCACGACCCGGTCGAGATCTGGGAGCGCACGTCCTCGGTGCTGATGTCGGTGCTGAACCGCGCCAACCTGTCCGCCGAACACATTGCCGCGCTGGGCATCACGAATCAACGGGAAACCACGCTGGTGTGGAATCGGCGCACCGGGCGGCCCTATTACAACGCGATCGTCTGGCAGGACACCCGCACCGATCGGATCGCGTCGGCGCTGGACCGCGACGGCCGCGGCGAGGTGATCCGGCGCAAGGCGGGCCTGCCCCCGGCGACGTATTTCTCCGGCGGCAAACTGCAGTGGATCCTGGAGAACGTCGACGGGGTGCGCGAGGCCGCCGAGCGCGGCGACGCCCTGTTCGGCACCGCCGACACCTGGGTGTTGTGGAACCTGACCGGGGGTGCGCGCGGCGGTGTGCACGTCACCGACGTGACGAATGCCAGTCGGACCATGCTGATGGACCTCGAGACCCTGGACTGGGACGACGAGCTGTTGTCGTTCTTCTCCATCCCGCGCGCGATGCTGCCGGCGATCGCGCCGTCGTCGTCGCCGCAACCCTACGGCGTCTCCGCGCCGAGCGGGCCGGTCGGCGGCGAGGTACCGGTGATGGGAATGCTGGGTGACCAGCACGCGGCGATGGTGGGCCAGGTATGCCTGTCGGAGGGTGAGGCGAAGAACACCTACGGCACCGGAAACTTCTTGCTGCTCAACACCGGTGAGACGATCGTGCGCTCGAAGAACGGGCTGCTGACCACCGTCTGCTACCAGTTCGGGGGCGCCAAACCCGTTTACGCGCTTGAGGGTTCGATAGCGGTCACCGGCGCGGCGGTGCAGTGGCTGCGTGATCAGCTGGGCATCATCAGTGGTGCGGCACAAAGCGAGTCGCTGGCGCGTCAGGTCGCCGACAACGGCGGGGTCTATTTCGTCCCGGCGTTTTCCGGGCTGTTCGCGCCGTACTGGCGATCCGACGCGCGCGGGGCGATCGTCGGGCTGTCCCGGTTCAACACCAACGCGCACCTGGCCCGCGCCACGCTGGAGGCGATCTGTTACCAGAGCCGCGACGTGGTGGACGCGATGGCGGCGGATTCCGGTGTGCGCCTTGAGGTTTTGAAGGTCGACGGCGGGGTCACCGGCAACGACCTGTGCATGCAGATCCAGGCCGACGTGCTCGGGGTCGACGTGGTCCGTCCGGTGGTGGCCGAGACGACCGCGCTGGGCGCGGCCTACGCGGCCGGTTTGGCGGTGGGGTTCTGGGCCGACCCGGCCGACCTGCGGGCCAACTGGCACGAGGACAGGCGCTGGACGCCGGCCTGGACCGACGAGCAGCGCGCCGCCGGATACGCAGGTTGGCGCAAGGCGGTGCAGCGGACCCTGGACTGGGTCGATGTGACCTGATCCAGGGTCCGCCGCACGTCGGGGCTCAGTCTTCGCCGAGGATGCCGTAGACCTCGCGCCGCGCGTTGTTGAGAATCTCGACGATGCGCTGCTGCTGCTCGGCGGTGGCGGTGTGCGCGGACTGCGCGACCGCGCCGAACAGCTGGCCGATGGCCGCCCGCAGGTTCATGTGACCGGGGTCGGCGCCCTCGGCGATCTCGTCCCACGGCGGGGTCTCGACCTTTTCGGCGGCCGCGCGGCCCTCGTCGGTCAGCTCGAAGAGCTTCTTGCTGCCCTCGGTTTCGCTGGCGGTGATCAGGCCCTCGTCGGTCAACAGCTGCAGGGTCGGGTAGACCGAGCCGGGGCTCGGCTTCCAGAGGCCGTTGCTGCGTTCGGCGATCTGCTGGATCATCTCGTAGCCGTGCATCGGCCGCTCGACCAGCAGCGCCAGGATGGCCGCGCGGACGTCGCCGCGCTTGCCGCGACCGGGGCCGCCGCGGCGCCATCCGCCGCGCCGCCCGCCCGGCCCGAAGCCGAAGCCAGGACCGAAGCCCGGGCCGAACCCGGGCCCGAATCCGGGACCGAACCCGAGGGGTCCGTCATGGTCGGGGCCGTGCTCGCGGAGGTTTTGGAAGAACTCCTGGCGGGCCCGCCGCCGGGCGCCGTGCAGGGCGCGTCGGTGGGTGTCGGAACCGAAGCCGAAGCCGGGGCCGGCGGGGAAGGGGTCACCAGTGGGGGTGAATGGGTGGTTCATGTCTGTTCCTTACGTCTGATGCGGAAGCGCACCCTGCGCTTCGAAGTATCACGATATATCGGAAACTATCGCGATGCAACGTCCGTTCGTCAGATTTGCTCACCGACCCTTGTGACCTGCGGCGTTGGTGGGAGCCGTGCGTCCGCGGGGTCGAGGGCAGGATGCTGCGGGGCGGTTTGCACCCAGCGGGCGGCGGGTAGGAACTCTGGGATGAACGCGGATGACTCCCACCTGACGGTGGGCAGCGGAACCTCCACCGCGACCGGTCCCGCTCAGGGCGGCGGCGGACGGGAACGCAACGTCTGGCCGTGGGTCAACTGGGGCCTGGCGCTGGCCACGGTGCCCGCCGCCGCCATCGTGATGCTTTTCGCGCTGGGCGCGGTGATGAGCACGGACGGCTGCGCCGACCGCAGCTGCCCCGACCTGGGGCACGGCGGGATCAATTTCGGGGTCGCGTTCTACGGCGCGCCCGCGGTCGCCGTCGTGGTCATCGTCATCTCGCTCTTCACCGCGAGGCGCCGCGGCGGCATCGCCGTTCCGCTGTGCGGATGGGCGCTGTTGATCGCCGACGTCGCCCTCATGGCGGCCAGCGTCTCCGGTTAGCGGGACCGATCAGCCCGGCGGCGAGAAACCGCCCGGGGCGGCGTCGGGTGGACCCTTCGGGGGTGCCCCCGCGCCCGGCCATGGGACAGCGTGCGGTTGCGGCCAGGCCGGCCACGGCGGGGCGCCCGCCGGTGGCATGGCCGGACGAAGACGGGCCAGCTCGCGGCGGTGCCGTTCGGCGAGCACGGCGGCGAGGACCAGTTCCGGCGGTGCGCCCGGCGGGGGCGGCCGGGCGATGCGGGTCACCACGTCACCGGCGATCCGGTAGGCCATCTGCTGGCGCAACTGGCGGTCGAGTTGCGGTGCCCGCGAGAGGAATTGGCGCGCGACCTCCGCCTGGCCGGGGGACAGGCCGGAAAGTTGCAGCGACGCGGCCCACCAGGCCAGGGATGGCGGCATCACCGGCGGGGGGCCCGGGCGGGGTCCGCGCTCGTTGATGACGACGGTGCCGGCGAAGATGTCGCCGATCCGCTTGGCCTTCGGCGACAGGATGCTGCAGATGACGGCGGGACTGCCGAACAGCATCCAGATCTCGACCACCGATGCGAGGGCCCGAAACAGGGCCTGCCGGAAGCGTTCTGGGCCGCCGTCGTCGGACACCACGCGCAGCCCCATCGCGATCTTGCCGACCGAGCGCCCGCGGGTGGCGGTTTCCAGGATCACGGGATAGCCCACGATCACCACCACCGTGAAGATGAGCAGGACGGCGGTGCTCAGCGCGGTGTCGAACTGGGTCAGCGTGGCGGCCCACAACATCAGGCCCAGCAGATAGCAGACGGCGATCACCGCGATATCGATCAGTGCGCTCACGGCCCGCACCGGCAACTGGGCGATCTGCACATCGAGCACGACGGCGTCGCCGGTGACCACCTCCGACATAACACCGAACGGTACAGGGCGATTAGGCTGCGCAGGGTGGACGTCGACGCATTCGTGCTG
>NZ_LZJG01000203.1:0-23097 GCF_001667785.1 Mycobacterium sp. E3247
CAGCACGTCCAGCGCCACCACCGAGACCAGCACCATCGACTCGATCGCCAGCGTCAGCGCGACGTAGGCGTGCACACTGCGTGACGATCGCAAGGTCGGCGAAGCCGGGCGAAGCGGGTCGTCACCATTTTCGTGGTTGCGTTCTTCGCCACCGTCGTTCCAGCCGGCCACCTGCAGCACCGGGATCAGCACGGCGGTCAGCAGCACCAGGACCACCGCGATGCCGTCCACGCCGAGGGAGTAGGTGGCGCCGAAGGCCGGTATCCAGGAATGGCTTTCGACGAACTGGTAAGTGCTGCCGCCGGTCTTGAAGCCAACGGTGACGACGACCGCGATCGCCAGCGTCGCGACGCCGAAGACCAGGCCCGTCCACTTGGCGAGCCCGCGCAGCCCGGGCGGCAGCAGGATCACGAGCACCGAGCCCGCCAGCGGCACCAGCCACAGGATGCTCAGCCAGGGAATGCCATTCACCACAGTTTCACCGCCAGGATCAGCGCGACCACCAGGACCGCGCCCGTCAGCATCGACAATGCGTAGTTGCGGGCGAAGCCGGTTTGCAGCCCCCGCAAGCGATTCGAAGTGCGGCTCACCAGCGCGGCGAGCGCGTTGACCGAGCCGTCCACGCCCGCGTTGTCGACGTCGACGAGCGCTTGGGTCAGCTCGGCGCCGGGGCGCATGAACACCTCCTCGTTGAAGGCGTCGCCGTAGAAGTCCCTGCGGGCGGCCGTCGTGACCGGTGACACCGAAAGCGGGGCCACACTCGGGATCTCCGCGGTGGCGTACAGCCGGTAGGCGACCGCGATCCCGATGGCGACGACGCCCAGCGCCAGGGCGGTGCTCACCCAGGCGGGGAACGCATGCGTCACCTCTTCGTGTTTCCCGACCACCGGCTCGAGCCAGCGCTGCAGGGTGCCGCCCCACGCCAGCAGCCCACCGGAGAACACCGAGCCGAAGGCGAGCAGGATCATCGGCCAGGTCATCAGGCGGGGCGCCTCGTGGGGATGCGTGCCAGGCGCCCAACGCTTCCGGCCGAAGAAGGTCATCAGCATCACGCGCGTCATGTAGAACGCGGTGACACCCGCGCCCAGCAGCGCGGCCCCGCCCAGCACGTAGCCGCGGACGCCGCCAGCGCCCAGCGCGGCCTCGATGATGGCGTCCTTGGAGAAGAAGCCCGCGAACGGCGGCACGCCGATGATGGCGAGATACCCCAGGCCGAAGGTGGCGAAGGTGATCGGGAGCGCGGCGCGCAGGCCGCCGTAGCGGCGCATGTCCTGTTCCTCGTGCATCGCGTGGATCACCGCGCCGGAGCCGAGGAACAGCCCGGCCTTGAAGAAGCCGTGGGTGAGCAGATGCATGATCGCGAACGCGTAGCCGGCCGGGCCCAGCCCGGCGGCCAGCACCATGTAACCGATCTGGCTCATCGTCGACGCCGCCAGCGCGCGCTTGATGTCGTCCTTGGCGCAGCCGATGAACGCGCCGAGCAGCAACGTGACGGCACCGACGACGACCACGGCGGTCTGCGCGTCGGGGGCCAGGTTGTAGAGCGGGTTGGACCGCACGATGAGGTACACGCCGGCGGTCACCATGGTGGCGGCGTGGATCAGTGCGGACACCGGGGTGGGGCCCTCCATGGCGTCACCCAACCAGGCCTGCAGCGGGACCTGCGCGGACTTGGCGCACGCGCCCAGCAACAGCAGCAGCCCCATGGCCGTCAGCGCGCCCCGGCCGGCGGCGGGCGCTCCGGCGAACACCCCGGCATAGGAGAGCGTCCCGAAGGTGCTGAACATCAGGAACATTCCCAGGGCCAGTCCAGCGTCCCCGACGCGGTTCATCACGAACGCCTTCTTGGCCGCCGTGGCCGCCGTGGGCTTGTGGTACCAGAACCCGATCAGCAGATAGGACGCCAGGCCGACGCCTTCCCAGCCGACGTAGAGCACCACGTAGTTGTCGGCGACCACCAGCAGCAGCATCGAGGCCAAAAACAGGTTGAGGTAGCCGAAAAACCTTCGGCGGTCCGGGTCTTCGGCCATGTAGGCGACCGAATAGATGTGGATCAGCGACCCGACCCCGGAGATCAGCAGCACGAAACACACCGACAGCTGGTCGATCTGCAGGCCGAGGTCCACCTGCAGTTGGCCGACGGGGATCCAGGCGAACACCGTCTGGTGGAGGACCCGGTCGTCCGCGGTGCGGCCGAGCAGCTCGTTCAGCAGGCTCAGGCCCACGCCGAACGCCGCGAGGGCGGTGGCGCAACCCAGCCAGTGGCCCCACGCATCGGTGCGTCGCCCGCCGAACAGCAGTATCGCGGCACCCGCCAGCGGCAGGGCCACCAGCAGCCAGGTGTAGTGAGTCATGTTGGCCCCATATTGGCGATGTCAGCCTTTGAGTAGGTTCGCGTCGTCGACCGAGGCGGATTTGCGAGCACGGAAAATCGTCATGATGATCGCCAGGCCGACGACGACCTCGCACGCGGCCACCACCATCGTGAAGAACGCGATCATCTGCCCGTCCAGGTGCCCGTGCATCCGCGCGAACGTGACGAATGCCAGGTTGACCGCGTTCAACATCAGCTCGACGCACATGAACATCACGATGGCGTTGCGCCGCAGCAGCACACCGGAGGCCCCGATGGTGAAGAGCAGGGCCGAAAGGTAAAGGTAATTGGCCGGATTCATGACGCACCGCCTTGTGACAGACTCGGGCTCGCCTGGCGGGAGGGGGTCTGTTTGCCGTCGGCGCCGCGGCTGCGCAGGATCGCCGGCACCGAAAGGTCCGAATACGAGCCGTCCGGCAGCAGCGCGGCCACGTCGACGGCGTTGTGGCGCGCGTACACACCGGGGCTGGGCATCGGGGTCGGGTGTCCGCCCGGCTGGAACCGCTCCTGCGCGAGCTCCCGTTGCGTCTTGCGGCGTTCGAAGCGCTCGCGGTGCGCCAGCACCATCGCCCCGATGGCCGCGGTGATCAGCAGGGCGCTGGTGAGTTCGAACGCCCAGACGTAGCGGGAGAAGATCAGCGCCGCAAGGCCTTCGACGTTGCCGTTGGCGTTGGCGGTGGTCAGTCCCGCGAAGCCGCCGGTCGCGCCGGTGCCGATGGCGGCGATCAGCAGGACGCCGAATCCGACACCGGCGAGCACCGCGGCGATGCGCTGCCCGTGCAGCGTCTCCTTCAGGGATTCCGCGGAGTCCACGCCGATCAGCATCAGCACGAACAAGAACAGCATCATCACCGCGCCGGTGTAGACCACGACTTGGACGACACCCAGAAACAGCGCGTCCTGGATCATGTAGAACACCGCGAGGATGATCATCGTCATCGCCAGGAACATGGCCGAGTACACGGCGTTGACCGCCAGCACCACCCCGATCGCTCCGATCAGCGCCAGCGCGCCCAGCACCCAGAACGCCACCGCTTCGCCGGTGGAGGTGCGGACGATGGTGTCGGAAGCCAGGTTTGCCGCCAGGAGCTGGCCCGTCGCCCCGGTCACCGGGAGTCTCCGGCCTTCTGGCTCTCCCGCAGGCCGTCGGCTGTGACATTGCCCAGGTAGTAATCCTTGTCGGTGGCGCCGGGTGTCCGGGGGTGCGGCGGCGCGGTCATCTCGGGCTGCAGGGGCGCCAGCAGCCGGTCCTTCTCGTAGATCAGGTCGGCGCGGTTGTCGTCGGCCAACTCGTAGTCGTTGGTCATGGTCAGCGCCCGGGTCGGACACGCCTCGATGCACAGGCCGCAGCCGATGCAGCGCAGGTAGTTGATCTGATAGACCCGGCCATAGCGTTCACCCGGCGAGTACCGCAGGTCCTCGGTGTTGTCCGCGCCCTCGACGTAGATCGCGTCGGCCGGGCAGGCCCACGCGCACAGCTCGCACCCGATGCACTTCTCCAGGCCGTCCGGGTAGCGGTTGAGCTGATGACGGCCGTGGTAGCGCGGCGCGACCGGGCCCGGCTTCTCCGGATACTCCTCGGTGACCCTCTTTTTGAACATCGCCGCGAACGTCACGCCGAATCCGGCGACGGCGTCCAGGAATTTAGCCACGTACGTTCTCCTTACTCGCGGCCGCCAGGGACTTCATCGGCAGCGGCGGTGTCGGGAATGCCGGTGCGGCGTTCTCCAGCCCCGGCAATTGTTTCGACTGGTGGCGGAGTTGTTTCTCCAGCGCGCGGATGCCGGGCGTGCTGAACGGTTTTCGCAGTAGCAACACCAGCGCTGTGGCGAACACGATGCTGCTGACCACCAGGATCGGGGTCCAGTGCGCGTAGCCCTGGTTCTGCAGCGTGCGGATCACCGCCGCGATCAACACCCAGACCAGCGAGGCGGGGATCAGCAGCTTCCAGCCCAGCGCCATGAACTGGTCGTAGCGCAGCCGGGGCAGGCTGGCCCGCAACCACATATAGATGAACAGGAAGGTCCACATCTTGGCGGTGAACCACAGCACCGGCCACCAACCGGTGTTCGCGCCCGCCCACATGTTGAGCGGCCAGGGGGCATGCCAGCCGCCGAAGAACAGGACCGTCGCCAGCGACGACACCGTCATCATGTTGACGTACTCGGCCAGCATGAACATCGCGAACTTCAGCGACGAGTACTCGGTGTGGAACCCCGCGACCAGCTCGCCCTCGGCTTCGGGCAGATCGAATGGCGCGCGGTTGGTTTCGCCCACCATCGAGATCAGGTAGATCACGAACGACGGCAGCAGCAGGAACACGTACCAGACCCGGTCCTGGGCGGCGACGATCTGCGACGTCGACATGGTGCCGGCGTAGAGGAACACCGCCGCGAACGACAGCCCCATCGCCACCTCGTAGGAGATGACCTGCGCGGTGGAGCGGACGCCGCCCAGCAGCGGGTAGGTGGACCCGGACGCCCAGCCGCCCAGCACGATGCCGTAAACCCCGATCGCCGAGAGCCCCAGGATGAACAGGACCGCGACCGGGAGGTCGGTGAGCTGAAGCGGTGTGCGGTGGCCGAACACCGACACCACCGGGCCGAACGGGATGAAGGCGAAGGCGGTGAACGCGGGAATGGTGGAGATCACCGGGGCCGCGAAGTAGACGAACTTGTCGACGCCGCCCGGGGTGATGGTCTCTTTGAGCGCCAACTTGATCCCGTCGGCCAGGCTCTGCAGCGCGCCCCACGGGCCCGCCCGGTTGGGCCCCGGCCGCCGCTGCATCCAGCCGAGGATCTTGCGTTCGAGCAGGATCGCGACCAGCACGTTGAGCATCAGGAACACGAAGATGGCGAGCGCCTTGCCCAGCACCAGCCACCAGGTGTCGTGTCCGAAGGCGGTCAGACCGGTCATGAGGCGACTCCGATTTGCACTGTGCTGCCCAGCGTTACACCCAGCCGCCGGTGCACGGCCGAGCCCGGCGAGTTCAGCGGAAGCCACACCACCCGGTCGGGCATGTCGGTGATCACCAGCGGCAGGCTGATCGATCCGCGCGGCGTGCCGACGGTGACCGCGTCGCCGTCGGCGGCACCGATCTCGGCCGCCGTGCCCGGCGACAGCCGCACCACGGGCTTGCGCGCGGTCCCGGCCAGATGCGGCTCGCCGTCCTGCATCCGGCCGTTGTCCAGCAGCATCCGCCAGCCGGCCAGCACCGCCTCCCCAGCACCCGGCTGGGCCGGCTGCGGGGTCGCGACCGCGGGCCCGGCGGCCCAGCCGCCGTCCCAGGTGCCCAGCGAGGACAGTTCGGCGCGGGCCGCCTCTGCGGTCGACAGCCCCAGGTAGACGCCCATCTCGTCGGCCAGCGCGTCGAGCACCTGATGGTCGGATTGGCCGGCCTGCTGGGTGCTGCCGTGCAGCGCCGGCCCGAACGGGCGGTAGCGGCCCTCCCAGTTGACGAAGGCTCCGGCCTTCTGTGTCGTCGGCGCGACCGGGAACACCACGTCGGCGCGCTCGGTCACGGCGCTGTGCCGCAGCTCCAGGCTGACCACGAAGCCCGCGGCATCGAGCGCGGCCAGCACGGCTTCGGGGTCCGCGAAGTCGTCGGGTTCGACACCGCCGACCAGCAGGGCGCCCAGCGTGCCGTCGGTCGCGGCGGCCAGGATGCCGTCCACGTCCCGCCCGGCGCCCGCGGGCAGTTCGGACACGTGCCACGCCGCGGCGATCTGCGCGCGGGCGGTCTCGTCGTCGAGCGGGCGGCCGCCCGGCAGCAGCGCGGGCAGTGCGCCGGCCTCCAGCGCGCCGCGCTCGCCGGCCCGGCGCGGCACCCACGCCAGCCGCGCCCCGGTGGCGTCGGCCAGCCGGGCGGCGGCGGACAACCCGCCGGGCGCCGTGGCCAGCCGTTCGCCGACCATGATGACGGCGCCGGCGGTGGACAGCAGCTCTCCCACCTCACCGGTGGCCAGCCCGTCCAGCGCGGCCGCCTCGGCCCCCGGGGCGGTGGCGATGAGCCGTCCGGACATCTTCTCCAGCGCCCGGGTGGCGAACGGCGCGACCGCGTACACCGGTAGCCCGTGCTTGCGCGCGGCCTTGCGCAGCCGCAGGAACACGATGGGCGACTCGTCTTCCGGTTCGAAGCCGACGAGCAGCACCACCGGCGCCGATTCCAGATCCGCGTAGCTGACGTCACGCCGGCCGGCGATCCGCGAGGCCAGAAAATCGGCCTCCTCGGCCGAGTTCGGGCGGGCGCGGAAGTCGATGTCGTTGCTGTCCAACACGATTCGCGCGAACTTGGAGTAGGCGTAGGCGTCTTCCAGGGTGGCGCGGCCGCCGACCAGCACACCCGTGCGCCCGCGGGCGGCCTCGAGGCCCCGGATCGCCATCGCCATCGCGTGTGACCACGAGGCGGGCACCAGCGAACCGTCGGCGTCGCGGATCAGGGGAGTGCTGATGACGTCCGGCTGCGTCGCGTAGCTGAACGCCCACCGGCCCTTGTCACAGTTCCACTCCTCGTTGACCTCGGGGTCGTCGCCGGCAAGCCGGCGCAGCACCTTGCCGCGGCGGTGGTCGGTGCGCTGGGCGCACCCCGACGCGCAGTGCTCGCACACGCTGGGGCTGGACACCAGGTCGAAGGGCCGGGCCCGGAAGCGGTAGGCGGTTCCGGTCAGCGCGCCCACCGGGCAGATCTGCACGGTGTTGCCCGAAAAGTACGAGTCGAATGGCTCGTTGGCGTAGATGCCGACCTGTTGCAGGGCGCCGCGCTCCTGCATGTCGATGAAGATGTCCCCGGCGATCTGCTCGGAGAACCGCGTGCAGCGGGCGCACAGGATGCAGCGCTCACGATCCAGCAGCACCTGGGCGGAGATGTTGATCGGCTTGGCGAAGGTGCGCTTGACATCGGTGAAGCGAGAATCGGCACGGCCGTTGGACATCGCCTGGTTCTGCAGCGGGCATTCGCCGCCCTTGTCGCACATCGGGCAGTCCAGCGGGTGGTTGATGAGCAACAGCTCCATCACGCCGTGCTGGGCCTTGTCGGCGGCCTCCGACGTGAGCTGGGTGCGCACGACCATGTCCTCGGTGGCGACGGTGGTGCACGACGCCATCGGCTTGCGCTGCCCTTCGACCTCGACCAGGCACTGCCGGCACGCGCCGACCGGCTCGAGCAGTGGGTGGTCGCAGAACCGGGGGATCTGGACGCCCATCAACTCGGCCGCGCGGATCACCAATGTGCCCTTGGGAACGCTGATCTCGTTGCCGTCGATGGTCAGCGTCACCATGTCCGGCGGACGCACCTCGCCGTCCTTGGGGTCGCCGGTCTGGGTCTTGGCCGCACTAGTCACGAGCGTGTCATGCCTTTCCGTTGGGCGTCAGCATGGAGTCTCGGGGGTCGAACGGGCACCCACCGTCTTCGACGTGAGCCACGTATTCGTCGCGGAAGTACTTGATCGACGACATCACCGGGCTGGCGGCCCCATCTCCCAACGCGCAGAACGCCTTTCCCAGAATCGAATCCGAGATGTCCAACAGCTTGTCGATGTCCTCTTTGGTGCCCTTGCCGCTTTCCAGCCGCTCGTAGATCTGATCCAGCCAGAAGGTGCCCTCCCGGCAGGGCGTGCACTTGCCGCACGATTCGTGCTTGTAGAAGTACGTCCAGCGCTGCACCGCGCGCACCACGCAGGTGGTCTCGTCGAAGATCTCCAGCGCCTTGGTGCCCAGCATCGACCCGACCCCGCCGACACCCTCGTAGTCCAGCGGAACGTCGAGGTGCTCGTCGGTGAGCAGGGGGGTGGACGACCCGCCGGGCGTCCAGAACTTGAGCCGGTGCCCGGCCCGCACCCCGCCGGCGTAGGCCAGCAGCTCGCGCAGCGTGATACCCAGCGGGGCCTCGTACTGGCCGGGCCTGGCGACGTGCCCGGACAGCGAATACAGCGTGAAGCCGGGGGATTTCTCGCTGCCCATCGACCGGAACCACTCGACGCCGTTGAGGATGATGGACGGCACGCTGGCGATCGTCTCGACGTTGTTGATCACCGTCGGGCAGCCGTAGAGCCCGGCCACCGCGGGGAACGGCGGCCGCAGCCGCGGCTGGCCGCGACGGCCTTCCAGCGAATCCAGCAGCGCCGTCTCCTCGCCGCAGATGTACGCGCCGGCGCCCGCGTGCACCACCAGCTCCAGGTCGAAGCCCGAGCCGTTGATGTCGCGGCCCAGGTATCCGGCGGCGTAGGCCTCGGCCACCGCGTTCTGCAGGCGGCGCAGCACCGGCAGCACTTCACCGCGCACGTAGATGAACGCGTGACTGGCCCGGATCGCATAGGCGGCGATGATGACGCCCTCGATCAGGACGTGCGGCGTCGCCAGCATCAGCGGAATGTCTTTGCACGTACCGGGTTCCGACTCGTCAGCGTTGACCACCAGGTAGTGCGGCTTGGCGGCCGCGCCGGTGTCGCCCTGCGGGATGAACGACCACTTCGTCCCGGTGGAGAAGCCCGCGCCGCCGCGCCCCCGCAGGCCGGAGTCCTTGACGGTGGCGATCACGTCGTCGGGCGCCATGCCCAGCGCCTTCTTCATCGCCTCGTAGCCGTCGTGGCGCCGGTAGGTCTCCAGCGTCCACGACTGCGGGTCGTCCCAGAATCGGCTGATGACCGGGGTCAGCGGCGTGGCCTGTGAGCTGGTCATGACCGGCTCGCCGGGGGAGTGTGGGCGGTCATGCCGTGCTCTTTGGCGACCTTCAGGCCCGCCAGGGTGGCCTCGCCCGCGCCGCCTTGGCCCTGGTCGGGGCGCTGGTCGGGCAGGCCGGCCAGGATGCGCGACGTCTCGCGGAAGGCGCACAGCGGGGCGCCACGGGTGGGCGGTTTGGGCTCCCCGGAACGCAGCGAGTCGACGAGCTCGCGCGCCGACTCCGGCGTCTGGTTGTCGAAGAACTCCCAGTTGACCATCACCACCGGCGCGTAATCGCACGCGGCGTTGCACTCGATGTGTTGCAGGGTGACCGAGCCGTCGGGTGTGGTCTCGTCGTTGCCGATGCCGAGGTGTTCCTTGAGGGTGTCGAAGATGGCGTCGCCGCCCATGACGGCGCACAGCGTGTTGGTGCACACCCCGACCAGGTAGTCGCCGGTGGGTCCGCGGCGATACATCGTGTAGAAGCTCGCCACCGCGGACACCTCGGCGCCGGTCAAACCCAGCTGCTCGCCGCAGAATTCGAGCCCGGCGGGGGTGAGGTAGGAGTCCTCGGCCTGCACCAGGTGCAGCAACGGCAGCAGCGCCGAACGCTTGTTGGGGTAGCGGCCCATGATCTCCTTGGCGTCCACCTCGAGCCGCGCCCGCACCTCCGGCGAATACGTCTGCGGCGCACCCTCGGTGACGAACGCGTTGGGTTCCTCGGGCGGCGGACCGAGCCGGACGAAGACCGGCTGGCCCTGCGGGCCGGTCACCGGTCCACCCCGCCCATGACCGGGTCGATGCTGGCGACCGCGGTGATCAGGTCGGCCACCATGCCGCCCTCGCACATCGCGGCCACCGACTGCAGGTTGGTGAACGACGGGTCCCGGTAGTGCACCCGGTAGGGGCGGGTACCGCCGTCGCTCACCATGTGCACGCCAAGCTCACCGCGCGGCGACTCCACCGCGGTGTACACCTGGCCCGCGGGAACCCTGATGCCCTCGGTGACCAGCTTGAAGTGGTGGATCAATGCCTCCATCGAGCCGCCCATGATCTTGGCGATGTGCTCCGGTGAGTTGCCCATGCCGTCCGGGCCCACCTTCAAATCGGCCGGCCAGGCGATCTTGCGGTCGGAGACCATGATCGGGCCCGGCTTCAGCTTGTCCAGACACTGCTCGACGATCTTGATCGACTCCCACATCTCGTTGACGCGAATCATGTAGCGCCCGTAAGCATCACACGTGTCGGCGGTCATCACGTCGAATTCGTAGTTTTCATATCCGCAGTACGGTTCGCTCTTGCGCAGATCGTGGGGCAACCCGGTGGCGCGCAGGATGGGGCCGGTGATGCCCAGCGCCATGCAGCCGGTCAGATCGAGGTAACCGATGTCCTGGGTGCGGGCCTTCCAGATGGCGTTCTCGTTGAGCAGATCGCCCATTTCGCGCAACACCTCGCGCAGCGGCTTGAGGGCTTCGGCGATGTCGTTCTCCGCGCCCGGCGGCAGGTCTTGGGCGACGCCCCCCGGCCGGATGTAGGCGCTGTTCATCCGCAATCCGGAGATCTTCTCGAACAGGGTCAGGACGATCTCGCGGCCGCGGAACCCGACGAACATCGGCGTCATGGCGCCCAGTTCCATGCCGCCGGTGGCCAGCGCGACCAGATGCGACGAGATCCGGTTGAGCTCCATCATCATCACCCGGATGACGTTGACACGCTCCGGGATCTGGTCGGTGATGCCGAGCAGTTTCTCCACGCCCAGGCAGTACGCGGTCTCGTTGAAAAACGGTGACAGGTAATCCATTCGGGTGACGAAGGTGACGCCCTGGGTCCAGTACCGGTATTCCAGGTTCTTCTCGATCCCGGTGTGCAGGTAGCCGATTCCGCAGCGCACCTCGGTGACCGTTTCGCCCTCGATCTCGAGGATCAGCCGCAGCACCCCGTGAGTTGACGGGTGCTGGGGACCCATGTTGACGACGATCCGTTCGCCGGGGTCGGCGTTGCGGGCGGCGTCGACGATCTGGTCCCAGTCCTGGCCGCCGGCGACCAACACGGTCTCGGGCCCTTCCGAGGCGCCGCCGTTGTGCGTCGAATCGGTGATTGTGCTCATCAGTTGTACGCTCTCCGCTCGTCGGGCGGGGGTATCTGCGCTCCCTTGTACTCCACCGGGATGCCGCCCAGGGGATAGTCCTTGCGCTGCGGGTGGCCGTGCCAGTCGTCGGGCATCTCGATGCGGGTCAGCGACGGGTGTCCGTCGAAGATGATGCCGAAGAAGTCGTAGGTTTCGCGCTCGTGCCAGTCGCACGTCGGGTAGACGCCGAACAGCGACGGGATGTGCGGATCACCGTCCGGCGCAGCAACTTCCAGCCGGACACGGCGGTTGTGGGTGATCGACTGCAGCGGGTACACCGCGTGCAGTTCGCGCCCTGTCTCGTTGGGGTAGTGCACCCCGCTGACGCCCAGGCACATCTCGAACCGCAGCTCCGGTTCGTCGCGGAGGCGCTGGGCGACGGCCACCAGCTTCTCGCGGCGAACGTGCAGTGTCAGTTCGTCGCGGTAAACCACGACTTTCTCTACCGCGTCGGAGAATTCGACACCGCTGCCCTGCAGCGCCCCGGCCAACCGGTCCACCACGTCGTCGAAGTAGCCGCCGTAGGGCCGGGGGCTGCTGCCCGGGAGGGTGATCGGCCGCACCAGCCGGCCGTAGCCGCTGGTGTCGCCGGAATCGGAGATGCCGAACATGCCGCGGCGCACGCCGATCACCTCGCCGTCGGCGGGAGGTGCCCCCACGCCGTCGGCGCGGGCCGGGCCCCCGCCTTCGGTTGTCGCTTCCTTCGGGTCGTGGTCCGGTGAGCTCATCGCAGCAGCCCGCGCATCTCGATCGTGGGCCGGGCCGACAGCGCCGCCTGCTCGGCTTCGGCGATGGCGGTCTCCCGGTTGACGCCCAGCGGCATCTCTTGAATCTTCTCGTGCAGCTTGAGGATTGCGTACAGCAGCATCTCCGGCCGGGGCGGGCAGCCGGGCAGGTAGATGTCCACCGGGACCACGTGGTCCACGCCCTGCACGATCGCGTAGTTGTTGAACATGCCGCCGGACGAGGCGCAGACGCCCATGGCGAGCACCCACTTGGGTTCGGCCATCTGGTCGTAGATCTGCCGCAGCACCGGCGCCATCTTCTGGCTCACCCGCCCGGCCACGATCATCAGGTCGGCCTGTCGCGGCGTCGCCGAGAACCGCTCCATGCCGAACCGGGCGATGTCGAATCTTGGCCCGGCGGTTGCCATCATCTCGATGGCGCAGCAGGCCAGCCCGAACGTCGCCGGCCACAAGGAGTTCTTGCGGACATAGCCGGCCACCTTCTCGACCGTCGACAGCAGAATCCCACCGGGCAGCTGTTCCTCGAGACCCACGTCTACCTCAATCCCACGTCAGGCCGCCGCGGCGCCACACATAGGCGTACGCCACGAAGACCGTGAGCATGAACACCACCATCTCGACCAAAGCGAACGTTCCCAGCGCGTCGTAACTGACCGCCCAGGGATACAAGAACACGATTTCGATGTCGAAGACGATAAAAAGCATTGCGGTCAGGTAATACTTCACCGGGAACCGCTGGCCGGGCGTCGCATGCGGGCCACTGACCGACGTTTCGGTGGGCTCGATGCCGCATTCGTAGGGGGCCATCTTCGACTTGTTGTAACGCGACGGGCCGGCCAGGCTCGCGATCACCACCGACCCCACGGCGAAGGCCGCCGCGATCGCTCCGAGCACCAGGATGGGTATGTAGACGTTCAACTCGCTCCAAGATCTCCTCGTACGGGTCGCCGGTGCGGCGGCCGGGCGGGGGGCCGGGCTGCTGTGACGTACCCGGGCTGCGGGCTATCACAGTGACCTTCACAACATAGCGTCGTGAAGGCGAGTGTGTTTTGTCGGGGTGGGGGTATTCGCCTCGTTTTTGTGTCGCCGCAACCGGGCGGCTCGGCGCCGTGGGCGGTCCGCGTCGCGTCCGCGCGGACTTCGCGGCCGCCGGTGGGCCGGCGGTCGCGGTATCTACGCAGGTGAAAGCGCTAGCGGGTGGGGGTGCGGAGCAGTCCGAGCACCGTGCGGCCCAGCACGATCGGATCGATGGGATGCGGCACGGCGGCCTCGGCCCGCGACCAGTTCGCCAGCCACGCGTCGTCCGGCCGGCCGGTGAGCACCAGGATCGGCGGGCACGTCGCGAGTTCGTCCTTGAGTTGCTTGGCGATTCCCATCCCCCCGGTGGGGGTGGCCTCGCCGTCCAGGATGGCCAAGTCGATGCCGCCCTCGTCCATCTGCCGCACTACCATCGGCGCGGTCGCCACCTCGACGTACGTCAGCTGGGGCAGGTCCGGATGCAGATGCCTGCCCAATGCCCGTATCACTTGTTCGCGGGTTCTGGCGTTATCGCTGTAGACCAGGATCCGCAGGGCGACGCTGGATTCGGGGGTGGAGTCCGACACGGTGCAGATGCTACTGGTGTCGCACCGGGTTCACTGGGCAGCCCGCGTGAAGACGGCTTCGGCCGCCGCGGTGGCCGTCTTGCCGATCATGCCGAGCCGGTTCCAGCCCAGGTCGAACTGGGTGCGGTCGACCTTGGCCTCCGCCGCGATCCGAATCGACCCGTCCTCGAGCTCGGTGATCGTCGCGGGCAGGGGCAGCGGCGCGGTGACGCCTTTGATGGTGAAGGCCGCCCGGAGGTCGGCGGCCTTGCCTTTGGTCGGCTGCACCCCGGTGACGACGACGCTGATCTCACCGAAACGCTCGACGTCGAAGAAGTCGGCCGAGCGCAGATGCCTGTCGCGGCGGCCGATCCCGGTGTCCAGGGAGGCGGCGCGGATGTCGAGGCGGCCGAAAACCGCGCCTTTGCCCGTCAGTTGGCCGTCGCCGCTGAACTCGGTGAACCGGCCCTTGACGCGCAGCAGGCCCCACATGTTGGCGATCTTGAAGGTGATGGTTGACCGGTCCGGGACGAGGTTCCACACGCCGGCCAGGTCGGGATCGTTCAGCAGTGTTTCCAGAGTCGTCATCGTCACCCCCATCTCTCGTGGCGAATCTAGCGTCTAATCCAGCAACGGCGCGATCTCGGCGGGGTCGAAGTACTCGTCGATCCGCTCCAGCCGGCCGTCGCCGCCCACCCTGATCACGATGCAGACCCGCATCGAGATCGATTGGCCGGCACGGCCCGTGGCGTGCAGGAGGTGCTGCTGGACGAAGCCGCCGTCGAAGAACCGCCGGTCGAGAACCTCGTAGTGGCGCTCGGTGGTCGCGGAGATGAACCAGTCGATGACCCGCAGCGCCCGGGCCTTGCCGTCATCGCGGCGGGCGCCGACGCGCCAGACCGCGATGTCGTCGCTCCACATCCGCTCCACCGCCGCGAAGTCACCCTTTTCGATCGCCGCGAACAGGCGATCGGCGGCGTCGGCGACGAGTTCGGTGCTCGCAGCGGGCATGACCTCGCTCCTCTCCCGATGACCCGGCTATTCGCTGTCGTCGGTGTCGTATCCGGGGTGGGCGGCCGCCACCCGGCGCCGCACCAGCGTGCGCAGGCAGGCGGTGACCTCCCGGGCCCGGTCGTCCAGCTCGCCCGCCCGTATCGCGGCGGCCAGCTCCTCCTCGTCGGCGAACCCCAGGTCGGCCAGCGCGGCGAGGGACTCGGACTCGCTCTCGTCGAGCAGTTCGCGCTCGACGATGCGCAGCGCGTTGGCGGCCACCCGGGCGTGGAAGTTGACCTGCCCACTGGTCGCCGCCCGCACGTCGGTCTCCAGGAACTCGGCCACCGCGGCCACCAGCTCGGCCGCGAGCGGGCGACCGTACGGGCCGATCACTCCGGCACCTCTTCGAGGAGGTCGAGCAGGTCCCACTCGGTCTCGCACACGCGGCGACCGATCGCGGCCAGCTCCACCGAGCGGAACTGGCCGGTCAGATGCCGCTCCGCCTGGTAGCGACAGATGACGCCCCAACGCAGCGTGGCCAGCACTAGCCACCAGTGAAACGCCACCCGGTCGACGCTAGTCCCGCCGGCCTGCTCATAGGAGCGGAGGAAGCTCTCGACGCTGCCGAGGCCGCCGGCGCCGAGGCTGGCGGGGGCGCCGAAGCGCCAGGCGCGGATGCAGAACCAGGCGAGGTCGTCGTACGGGTCGCCGCGGTGCACCAGCTCCCAGTCGAGGACCGCGGCCAGGCGGGCGCCGTCGACGATGAGGTTGCCCATCCGGTAGTCGCCGTGCACCAGAACGTCCGCCGACGGCTCCGGACGGCGGCCCTCGAGCCAGCGAAACGCCCATTCGAAGGTGGCGGTGGTGTCACCCATGGCGTCGAGCCGCTCGCGCCACTGCGTGAGCGGGTCCTCATGGGCCAGACCGGGGATGCGCGGGTCGGCGCGGTGGATGGCCGCCAGGGCGCGCGCGCACTCCCGCATCAGCCCCGCGCGCGCCGCCTGGCCGCCCGCGGCGTCGAGCTGACGCTGAATGCGCCGGACGATGGTCTCGCCGGCGATGTGGTCGCAGATCAGAAACGGATTGCCCAGTGCGGCAGGGGAATCGTCGGCGATCAGGACGTGGGGGACCGGGGCGCCGGCGGCGGCCGCCGCGGCCTGGGCGCGCGCCTCCAGCTCCATGCCGGCGTGCATGTCGTCGGGCGCGCCGATGCGCAGGATCAGCGCTCGGCGCCGGTCGCCGGTGACGGCGTCGAACGCCCACGTGGAGCGGCTCGCGCCGCCGGTCAGGGCGCGCAGGTTCTCCACCGCGACGTCGGCGCCCAGGACGGGCGTCAGTTCGGCGGCGAGTCGAGAGGCCAGGTCCTCGTTCGGCGTCACTTGCCAAACTTAAACAGCCGCTGCGCCACCCGGCGAATCTGGATCTCCTCGGCGCCCTCGGTGATCCGGTAGCGACGGTGGTGCCGATAGATGTGCTCGAACGGCTCGTGCCGGCTGTAGCCCAGGCCACCGAAGATCTGCATGGCCCGGTCCGCGGCGTCGCACACGAGCCGGTTGGCGCGGTAGTTGGCCATCGACACCTTGTCCGAGACCTCCATGTGGTGGTCCCGGTCCAGGTGCCAGGCGGCGTAGGCCACCAGCAGCCGCACCATCTGGGCCTCGGTCTGCAATTCGGCCAGCGGCCACTGCACGGCCTGGTTGACCGACAGCGGCTTGCCGAAGACCGTCCGCTGACCGGCGTATTCGGCGGCGCGGTCGATGCAGTACTGGGCCGCGCCCAGGCTGCTGGCGGCCTGCCGAATCCTGTTCTCGTGCAGGAACGTCTGCGCGACCTCCAGGCCGCGGTCCACCTCGCCGAGCACCGCGTCGCCGGGCACCCGGACGTCGGTGAGCCGGACTTCGCCGTGATCGGTCGGCATGTTGAAGGTCCACCAGTAGTAGGGGACGTCGAAGCCGGGCGCGTCCGTGGGCACCAGGAACGCCGTGATGCCCCGCGCCTGCCCCGGCTCACCGGACGTGCGGGCGAACACCAGGTCGTGGGTGGCGCGGTGGACGCCGGTGTTGAACCGCTTGGCGCCGTTGATCACCCAGCCGTCTCCGTCGGCCTGCGCGCGCGTCGTTAGCCACGTGGCGTCCGAGCCGTGCTCCGGCTCGGTCAGGCCGAACGCCATGGAGCGCTGCCCGGTGATCAGCGCTTCGGACCACAGCCGTCGCTGCTCGGAGGTGCCGAAGCGCTCCATCATGATCACCTGCGGGAAATTCCCGACGATCGAGGACTCGTTCTGCAGGTCGTTGTGCAGGCCAAGGCCTTTGTGCGCCAAGTGTTCCCGGATGACGGCCATGTCGACGTTGGTGCCGTCCCGCCCGCCCAGGGCGGCCGGGAGCCCGTAGCGCAGCCAGCCCGCCTCATCGGCGCGCCTGCGCATCTCGGCGAGCAGGTCCTCCCACTCGCGTGTGGGGATGCCGTCGTTGTCCCAGTCGGTGCGGGCGTGTTCGCGGCGCTTGTCGAAGTACTGGATGTGTTCGCGTTCCAGGGGTTTGATCTCGGCCTCGATGAACGCGTCCATCTCGGCGAGCAGACCCGGAAGGTGTTCGGGGAGCGTGAAATCCACAGTTGTCTCCTAAAGGCTCAAGCGCCGTAGAGGGTTTTCTTCCAGATCGTCGACAGGGTGGCGATGGCGTCCTGGTCGCTGATCTTGATGCCCAGGTTGGAGGGCCCGACGAACACGGTGGTGAAGTTCTCGAACAGCAGGGCGATGGCCGCCGCGGTGTGTTGCGGGTCGAGCTCGGTCCCATGGCCCTGCTCCTGGGCGCGGCGCACCGAGGCGGCGACGATGTCCATGCCGAAGCGGCGGAACTCGTTCTGCACGGCCGCGAAGCGGCGCTGGGTGGCGGCCAGCTGCGCCACGGCGATCATGATGCCGATGTTCTGCTTGAACATGTTCCAGTATCCGGTGACCACCGACGTGAAGAAGGCGTCGTCGTCGGGCGATCCCGGTAGCTCGACGCTCAACCCGGACGGTGTCACGACGTCGTGCAGGAACGACTCCGCCAGGGCGGCGAGCAGATCCTCCTTGTCGGCGAAATACCGGTAGAACACCGCGGGCGACTTGCCCGCCGCCGAGGTGATGTCGGCCAGTGTCGTGCCGTGGAAACCGCGCTCGGCGAACAGTTTGCGGGCGGCCTGCTCGATGGCCTGCCTGGTCTGGCGGCCCTTGGCGGTCGGCGCGTCCTGAGCGGGCATCAGGTGCGCATCCGGTCGCCGGCGCGCAGCAGCGCGCTCGGCAGGTCATGACCGACAACGGATCTCGCGACGCCGGCGGCGGCGATGGCGGCCTGCAGGTCGACGTCGACGTCGATGCCGCTGTCGCGCAGCAGGTACACCAGGTCCTCGGTGGCGATGTTGCCGGTGGCCCCCGGCGCGAACGGGCAGCCGCCCAGCCCCCCGACCGAGGCGTCCAGCCGGGTCACCCCGGAGCTGACCGCGGCGTAGGCGCTGGCCAGCCCGGAGCCGCGGGTGTTGTGGAAGTGACCGCCCAGCGGCAGGTCGCCGGTCACCGGACGCAGTTGTGCGATGAGCGAACTCACGCGCCCCGGGGTGGTGGTGCCGATCGTGTCGGCGATCGAGAGGCGGTCGACGCCGCGGTCGCGGGCGGCCGCGGCGATGTCGAGCACCCGCTGCGGCGGGGTGGGGCCTTCGAACGGCGAGTCCCACGCGGTGGCGACGATGACTTCTACCGTGACGCCGGCATCGTGCGCGATGGCGACGATCTCGTCGATCTGCCGGGTGGCCTCGGCGCTGGTCCGCCCGACGTTGGCCTGGCTGAAGGTGTCGTCGGCGGCGACCACGTATTCGATCGAGCGCAGCCCCGCCGCGACGGCCCGCTTGGCTCCGTTCGGGCTGGCGACCAGGGCGGAGAACTCGATGTCGGGGTAGTCGCGCAGGTGGGCGGCGACCTCGGCGGCGTCGGCCATCGACGGCACCTTCGACGGCGAGACGAACGCGGTGGCCTCCACCTCGCGCACCCCGGTGGCGGCGATCGCGGCCAGCAGTTCGAGCTTGGCCGACAACGGAATCGGCGCTTCGATCTGCAGGCCGTCGCGCAGCGCCACCTCGCGGATAACGACGTGGGCGTTCACAGCACCCCCTCGGCCCGCAACTCCTCGAGCTCGTCGGCGGTCTTGCCCAGCAGCCCGATGTAGACGTCGTCGTTGTGCTGACCGGGGCGGGCGGGCCCGGCGCTGCGCACGCGCCCCGGGGTTTCCGAAAGCACCGGCACGACGCCCGGGCCCAGTACGGTGCGCCGCACCCGCTCGTCGTAGTGTTCGACCAGCATGCCGCGGGCCCGCAACTGCGGGTCGTTGACCACCTCCGCGACAGTGTTGATCGGCCCGGCGATCACCCCTGCGGCGCTGAGGGTTTCGATGATGTCCCCGGGCTGGCGCTCCGCGGCCCACGCCCCGATGATCTCGTCGAGTGCGTCCTGGTTGCGCCCGCGCGCGACGTGGGTGGCGAACCGGTCGTCGACGGCCAGCTCCGGGCGCCCCATCGCCTTGCACAGCCGGGCGAAAACGGTGTCCTGGTTGGCGGCGATCACCACCCACGAGCCGTCGGCGCTGCGGTAGATGTTCGACGGGGCGATGCCGTCGAGCCGGGTGCCCGACGGTCCGCGCACCACGCCGCCCACGTCGTAGTCCGGGATGGTGGATTCCTGCACCGCCAAACAGGATTCGGTCAGCGCGACGTCCACCACCTGGCCGCGCCCCGTGACGCCGCGGCGGTACAGCGCGGCCAGTGCGCCCTGGGCGCCGAACATTCCGGCCAGGGTGTCGCCGAGCGACAGCGCCAACCGGGGAGGCGGGCCGCCGGGGAAGCCGTTGAGGTATCGCAGGCCGCTGGCCGCCTCGGCCACCGAGGCGTAGCCGGCCTTGTGGGCGTCGGGTCCCGTCTGACCATAGCCGGACACCCGAACCAGGATGATGCCCGGATTGCGGTCGCTGAGCACGTCGTAACCGAGGTCCCATTTCTCCAGCGTGCCGGGCCGGAAGTTCTCCACGACGATGTCGGACTTCGCGACGAGGTCACAGAACAGCTCGCGGCCGCGCGGGCGGCGCAGGTCGAGCGTGATGGCCCTCTTGTTGCGGGCGTGCACCGTCCAGAAGACGTGCTCCCCCTCGACTTCGGCCTGGCCCCAGGTGCGCAGCGGGTCCGGGGCGCCGGGGGGTTCCACCTTGATGACGTCGGCGCCCAGGTCGCCCAGCAGCCGGCCGGCGAACGGCCCGGCGATCAACGTGCCGAGTTCGAGCACCCGGATACCGTCCAGCGGCCCGGTGGGCGTCACTGCGCCGCCGCGAAGTCGTGGCGGACCAGCCAATCGGTGACGACGTCGACCGCCGCGCGCAGCTTGTCGCGCTGGTCGGCTCCCGCGTAATAGTGGGTGGCGCCGGGGATTTCGTGCATCTCCTTGTCATGATGGCCGATCGCGTCGAAGAGCCGCCGGGTGTGGCTGGGCGTGCAGGCGTCGTCGGCCAGGTTACCGATCACCAGTGCCGGGATCGCGATGTCGGCACCGCAGGCCACGCCATCGCCGCGGGCGTCGTCGTAGCTCCATTGCGAGAGCCAGCCGCGCAACGTGGAGAAGCGCGCCAGCCCGACCGGGCTCATGTTCACCACCTGAGGATCCCCGAGGTAGCAGGTCCCCGGGGTGCGTTCGTTGGGATCCACGGTCGGGTCCAGCCACCGCGGGTCGGCCATGGTGCCGTGCACCACGAAACAGAATTCGTCGTCCGGACGTCCGGCCGCCTTCAGCTCGGCGAGCTTGCCCTTGACCCACGCGGTGATGCGCCGGTTGCGCATCACCTGGGCGCTGCGATACCGGCCCAGGAATTCCTGGGTGTAGGGCGGCTGGTTCGGGTTGTCCGGGTTGTACAGGTCCAGCTCGGGATCACGCTTGGTGGGGTCGGATTCGTCGAGGATCGACGCATCCAGCCATTCGGTCAGCGTGCCGTGCCTGCTGATGTGCGCCGCCAGCAGCATGATGCCGTCGGCCGGGGTGAGGTCCAGGGGGGTCAGGTCGGGACCGTCGCCCGAAGGGCTCGACGTGATGGTCGGGTGCTGGGCCTGCTGCTGGTAGAACACCGACAGCGAGCCGCCGCCACTCCACCCCGCCAGCACCACCTTCTGGTAGCCCAGCCGCTTCTTGGCGTCCTTGATGCACTCGCCGAGGTCCTCGACCACCTTCTCCATCAGCAGCGCGGAGTCGGTGCCGCGGAACCGGCTGTTGCAGTAGATGACATGGTGGCCGGCCCGGGCCAGCGCGTTGATCATCGGCAGGTACGCGCCGCCGCCGATCGGGTGCATGAACACCAGCACGGTGTCCGACGGCCTGTCCGTCGGCCTGAGCAGGTAGCTCTCCAGCACGGTGATCTCGGCCAGGCCACCGTACACGTCGCGGACGCCGGAATTGTTCTGGAAGGCAACGAGATAAGGGATGCGCTCGTATTCGTGGCGGGTCGTCATGGTCAGTGTTGTCCTAGGTCGTGCGCCAGCACCTCGGCCGACGGGGTCAGTCGCCGGCGAGTGTCGACGGCGATCACTTGCCAATCGACGCGGGAGTAGTCGTCGAACTTGCGGCGCGCCCGTTCCCGCGCCTTCTCCGGTGCGCCGTGGTGAACGCCTTGCGGCGCATGGGAAATCAGGCCGGGCGGCATCGGGATGCCGTAGAGCGAGCCGCCATGGAAGAAGGCGATCTCGTCGTAGTCGACATTGCGGTGATACCACGGCGTGCGCTCGGTCCCCGGGACGCCTTCGGCCGGCTTCGGCAGAAAGTTCATCACGTAGACCCCGGTGGCCTGCATGAACAGGTGCACCGTCGGGGGCAGGTGCACGCTGTCGGACGTGACGACGTTGTAGTCGGCGATGTTGAAGCTGAACGCGAAATTGTCGCCGCGCCAGCCCTCGACGTCGAGCGGATTGTGTTGGTAGAAAAGCGTTGTCGGCCCGCCCTCGTGGACGAGCCGCACCTCGTATTCGTCGCGTCCGTCGTCGTCGATGGGCGCCGGGTCGGGGATGGTGGCCTGCGACGGGTCGAACGGGAAGTGGCGGCCCAGCGGCCCGGGCGGCGGCACGCGGAACTCGTCGGTCGCCTCGACCATGAGCAGCGTCGTCTCGCCATCGGGCACCTGGCGCCAGGTGCACGCCTTCGGCAGGTAGACCCAGTCGCCCTCGCAGTAGCGCAGCGGGCCGAACTCGGTTTCGAGCAGACCCGCGCCCCGGTGCACGAAGCACAGCAGGTCGCCGTCGACATGGCGGGTGTAGAACGGCATCGGCTCGTGGCGGCGGCTCAACAGGATTCGGCAGTCGGCGTTGCTGAACATCAGCAGGGGACCGCCGCGGGCGTCGGTGGCGTCTGCGGACTTGAGCTGGTCCGCGAGCACGTCGACGGGGCGCAGCGGGCCGACCGACCGGTAGGCGGTGGGGTCGTGGCGGCGGTAGAGGTTCGCGGTGCGGCCGGTGAATCCGCCGCGGCCCAGCTCGTCGTCCTTGAGCCCGTCGAGATCGGCGTGCAGGCGCCGCGGTGTCCGGCCTCTGCGCAGGTGGACGAAGGATTCCATGGCTCACTCCCGGCTCGGGCGACAGGACAAAACTGAAAGTGACATTACTTTTTGTTCCGGGCATACACAAGGGCGGCGGATCCGCCGACCATGTCCGGCTTCCCGGATTTGATAGCGCCCGCGCTATCAAATCCTGCGCATGCCACATGACCGAGAGCGGGCCGGTGCGGCCCCATCGCGTCAGTCGCGGACCCGCACCACGACCTTCCCCTTGGCGGTGCGGTTCTCCAGGGATGCCACCGCGGCGGCGGCCTCCTCCAGGGGGTAGACCTCCGGGGTGGGGGCGGCCAGCCGGCCCGAGCTGAGCAGCTCCTCGAGCCCGGCCCACTGCTCGGCCAGCGCGTTCGGATGCGTCGCGGTCCACGCCCCCCAACCCACGCCCACCACGTCAATGTTGTTGAGCAGCAAGCGGTTCACCTTGACCGTCGGGATGTCCCCGCCGGTGAAGCCGACCACCAGCAGCCGACCGCCCGGGGCGAGCGAGCGCAGCGAATCGGTGAACCGGTCGCCGCCGACCGGGTCGAGCACGATGTCCACGCCGCGCCCGCCGGTCAGCTCCTTGACCGCGTCTTTGAACCCCTCGGCCAACACCACATCGGTGGCCCCGGCGGCGCTCGCGACGTCCGCCTTGGCGCCGGTGCTGACGACCGCGATCGTGCGCGACGCCCCGAGCAGCCCCGCCAGCCGCAGTGTCGACGTCCCGATGCCTCCCGCCGCACCGTGCACCAGCACCGTCTCGCCCCGGGCCAGCCGGCCGCGCACGGTCAGGGCGAAGTACACCGTCAGGTCGTTGAACAGCAGGCCGGCGCCCGCCTCGAAGCTCACGTTGTCGGGCAGCTTGAACACCCGGTCGGGCTGCAGGATCGCGACCTCGGCCATCCCGCCGGACAGCATCGTCAGCCCGACGACCCGGTCGCCGGCCGAAACGTGCGCGCCCTCCGGCGCCGAGCGCACCACGCCGGCGATCTCGGCCCCCAGCACGAACGGCGGTTCGGGCCGGTAT